>JBBSVG010000563.1:0-2774 GCA_038233775.1 Bacteroidota bacterium
AGCCATAGCTGTTGAGGCCCGGCAGGCTGATGAGGCGGCCCGTGCCGGCCGTAACGGCGGCGGCGTAGCCCGTTGAGAGGCCATTGACCTGCGAAAACGCGCCGGTCAGCGCTACAATGTCGTCGCTGGCTTGAATGTCATACACGTCGCTGTTGGCATCTGCCGTCCAGGCAGTGGCCGCGCCAGTAGTCCGGCTCAAGGCCCCGATGCGGGCGCGTGGCTGCCCCGCCAGTGTCGAGAAGCTGCCGCCCACATACAGATCCGAACCCACGGCCACCATCGCTTCAACAGGGGTTTGCCGCTCATTCGGACGGATGGTTCCGTCCCCGAGAGCCGACCAGCGGCCGGTCTGGGGATCGAACCGGGCGATGGCACTCGCCCGAACGCCGCCACCGATGGAGAAGTCACCCCCCACATACAACTCCGACCCAAGCACCAGAAGGGCATGGACCGACGCCGATTCCCCACCGAGATCGACGCCTCCGGCACCCCCGTCGGGATCGGGCAAGGCCGCCCACAGGTCGGTTCCCGTGTCATATCTCGCGATGGAGTGGGCCGGTATCCCGTTCACCTCGGTAAACGCCCCGCCGATGTACACGTCGTCCCCCAGCACGGCCACGGCGTAGACTGGACCGTTCGGTCCCGGAGTGGCGAAGAGATCGGCCCAGCGATCATCGGAGACAAGGTCGCGGGCCGAGGGAGCCGTCTCCGTCCGTGCGCCACCCGATTGGACGAGCGACGAGGCGCCGGACAGCACATCGGCGTGGCGAGCGGCGGATGAATACCCCACCTGCCAGGGCGCAACCGAACCGTGCGCTCGTACGGGCAAGCAGATCAGGATCATCCACAGGAGAGTCATCCCCAATCGAGTCGGCCCTCGACGACAGGCCAGCACATGAACCCTCGGCCTGGCCGATGGACGGTCGGGAGTGCTGACGGTTGGCATCTGGCTGGACATGGAGGGTCGGAGGATGGGGTGAGGGGCAGGCGTGATGTCGGGTCCGGGCCGCCCTGCACAGACGGCGGTCGGGTCGCCTCGGGGAGGACAACCGCGTCTTCATTATCGACGGGCGCGAAGGCTCTCGTCGTTTGGCAAAGAGTCATCGGGTCGGCGTGAATGTGCTCTCGCCAGCTCTGCATGAGGGGTTCTCCCTGTCAGATCGTAGCCGCATCTCACGCTAACCCGAGACTTCTCGACGTACGTCACCTCGCTTCTATGCCGCGCGGGACGATTCGACGTAGCCAACCACGGTCGTCGGCTCGGGAATGGGCTCACCGTCCTCCCGCATGCCGTCAAGGTGAAATAAAACCGCTTCCTGCATGTTCCGCCGCACGTCTTCGAGGGTGCGTCCTGTCGCGACGCAGCCGGGCAGATCGGGCACATAACCGGAGAAGGTCGACCCGGCTCGCTCGATGAGAACCGCATATCACATCGTCACGCTTCCATGTAGGCCGACATCGGCGGGCAGGAGCAGACGAGGTTGCGGTCACCGAGGGCGCTGTTGACCCGGCCAACCGACGGCCAGAACTTGCGCGTCCGCAGCCAAGTTGCCGGATAGACCGCTTTTGAGCGGCTGTACGGGTGCGTCCATTCGTCGGCGGTGGCGACCTCGGCGGTGTGTGGCGCCTGCTTCAGCACGTTGTCGGTCGGGTCGGCGGTGCCGGACTCGATCTCGCGGATCTCGTCGCGAATCGCGATCATCGCCTCGCAGAAGCGGTCGAGTTCGGCTTTCGCTTCGCTCTCGGTCGGCTCGATCATGACCGTGCCAGCGACCGGGAACGAGACCGTCGGCGCGTGGTAGCCGTAGTCCATCAACCGCTTGGCGACGTCTTCGACCGTGACCGATTTCATCGCTCGCAGGTCCAAGATGCACTCGTGGGCGACGCGGCCGTGCTCGCCGCGATAGAGCACCGGGTAGCTCGACTCGAGCCGCGCGGCCATGTAGTTCGCGTTGAGAATCGCGATCTCGGTCGCCCGCTTGACGCCGTCGGGACCGAGCATTCGAATGTACGCCCACGAGATGAGCAGGATCGAAGCCGAGCCGTGCGGCGCCGCCGAGACCGCGCCGATGGCCGAGTCGCCGCCGGTCGGGACGATGGCATGGCCCGGCAAAAACGGCTTCAGGTGCGCTGCGACGCCAATAGGACCCATGCCGGGACCGCCGCCGCCGTGCGGGATGGCGAACGTCTTGTGCAGGTTCAGGTGGCAGACATCGGCGCCGAAATCGCCCGGTCGGCACAAGCCAACCTGCGCGTTCATGTTCGCCCCGTCCATATAGACCTGTCCGCCGCGCTCGTGGACAATCTGCGTAACATCGCGGACCGACGACTCGAACACGCCATGAGTCGAAGGATAGGTCATCATCAAAGCCGCCAATCGGTCGCGGTGCTCGTCGGCTTTGGCCCGAAGATCGGCCAGATAGATGTTGCCCGACTTGTCCGTCGCGACGACGACAACCTTCATCCCGGCCATGACGGCGCTGGCGGGGTTGGTCCCGTGGGCCGATTGCGGGATCAGACAGACGTCGCGGTGGCCGTCGCCGCGACTCAGGTGATACTGTCGAATGACCAGCAACCCGGCGTATTCGCCCTGCGACCCGGCGTTCGGCTGGAGCGAGACGCCAGCAAACCCGGTGATCTCGCCCAGCCACGCCTCCAGATCGGCGAACACTTGGGCGTATCCGGTCGTCTGATCGGACGGCGCGAACGGGTGCAGTCGGCTGAACCCTTCAAACGTGACCGGGAACATCTCGGCCGCCGCGTTGAGCTTCATC
>JBBSVG010000564.1:0-2773 GCA_038233775.1 Bacteroidota bacterium
CGTCGAGCGTGACGAGCGCACCAAAGCGCTTGCCGAGGCGCGGACACAGCGTGAAACGATGGTCGCCCGGCGCGACGAGTTGCGGGCCGAGCGCGACGGCGTCCGCGATGCGCTGCGCGACGTGACCGGTCGGTTGGATGGGCTGATCCGGCGGCGCGATTTCCTGCGCGGGCTGATCGAACGGGCCGAAGGGCTGCCGGAAGGCGTGCAGCGGTTGGTCAAGGAGCGGCACCCGGCGGCCGCGAACGGGACGCTTGGGGATCGGCTTGATACGGCCGACGCGTATCGTCCGGCCCTTGCCGCTTTGTTGGGTGAACTATCCGCTGCGCTGCCGGTCGAGTCGGTCGAGATCGCCCACGATGCCATTGCCCGGCTGCGCGAGACGAACAGCGGCAAGGTGACGTTCCTGCCGCCTGGCGACGGTCCGTTCGATGGGCGGCCGACGCGCATGGCGACCGATGGGCTGGTCGGTTGGGCGCTCGATCTGCTGACCGGTTCGCCGCCCGAGGCTGCGCTGACGCTGTTGGCCGATGCCGTCGTCGTGACCGATCTGGCGGCGGCCGAGCGGCTCGTTGAGGCGCACCCCGATCTGCGGGCGGTCACGCTCGACGGGCAACTGGTCGGGCGCGGGATGCTTCGCGGCGGCAGCGCCCGGCGCGACGAGGGGCAGGCCATCGGTCGGCGCGAACAGTTGGCTCGGCTGGACGACGAAATCGCGGCGGCGGAAACCGAGCGCGGCGCATCTTCGGCCCGGAGCGACGAGATCGCGCTTGCGTTGACCGGTTTGGCGGTCGACCCGGCCCAAGCGGCGCTGCGAACGGTCGAGCGAGTTGCGGTCGAGGCCGAGCGGCGGCTCGATCAGGCCGGGTTCGAGCACGACGCGGCGGTGCGGTCAACCGAACGATTGACTGCCGAGCAAACCGCCGTCGAGGCCGAGTTGCGGACCATTTCGGGCGCCGCCGACGAGTTGTTGCCGGAACTGGACGAGCGGGCTTACGAGCAAAAAACCGCCGACGCGACGCTCGCAACGCTGATTGCCGCCTCGGCTGCCGACGAAACGGCGCAGCGGGCGCGGCTCGACCGGTCGGCCGAGGCGACGCTGGTCGCCGTCCGGGCCGAGGCCGAGGTTGCGCGGCTGCGAACCGAGCGCGAGCGAACCGAATCGATCCTCCGCTCGCTCGCCGCGACGGCCGAGCGCCGCGCCCGCGAAGCCGCCTCGGCCGATGGCGAGATCGCGCGGCTGGAAACCGACCTGGCGCGGACCGAAACCGAGGTCATCGCCGCCGTCCGGTTGCGCGACGAGAAGCAAGCGGCGCTCGCACGGGCCGAACAGACGGCGGTCGAGTCGCGCAACGCGATCCATCGGACCGAATCGGCGCTGCGAGACGAGCGGCGGCGGCACGACACGGCGCTTGCACTCGGCCACGAACTGTCGCTCGCCCGGCAGGAGCGCTCGGTTCGGCTCGAAACGCTGCGGATCGGCGTCCGCACCGAGCACGGCGTCTTGCTCGACGAGTTGCCGACCGGCGAACCGGCGCCGCCGGAGGCCGACCGAACGCTGGCGGCGCTGCGCGAATCGCTCCGCACGCTCGGTCCGGTCAACGCGCTGGCGCTGGCCGAGTATGAAACCGAGCGGACCCGGCTCGACTTCCTCACGTCGCAGCGGGCCGACGTGCTCGCGGCCGAACGGACGCTGTTGGAGACGATCAAGGAGATCAACGACACTGCCCAGCGACGGTTCCGGGAGACGTTCGCCCTCATCCGGGAGAACTTTCAGCGGACCTTTCGGACGCTGTTCGATCCAGGCGACGAAGCCGACATCACGCTGGAGGCCGACCGCGATCCGCTCGAAGCGACCGTCGAGATCATCGCGCGGCCCCGAGGCAAGCGGCCGCAGTCGATCAGCTTGCTCTCCGGTGGCGAGAAAACCTTGACCGCGATTGCGCTGCTGTTCGCCATTTATCTGGTCAAACCGAGCCCGTTCTGCATCTTGGACGAGGTCGATGCGCCGCTCGACGACGCCAACGTGGACCGCTTCACCCGGATTCTGCACGAGTTCTCCGCGCAGACGCAGTTCATCGTCGTGACGCACAACAAGCGGACGATGGCCTCGGCTCGGACGCTCTACGGCGTGACGATGGACGAGCCCGGCGTCTCGAAACTCGTCCCGGTTCGCTTCGATTAGCCGTGCGGGGCACGGGAATGGCTACGCCCGGCCGGTTCGTCGCTCCTGTCCCCACCGCTGGTTTCATCCATCTCAGCCCCTTTTCCCGATGCGTCATCGCCGTTTGCTTGTCCTCTCCCTCGGCCTGTTGCCGCTTCTGAGCACCCCCGGTTGCAAGCCGAAAACGCTGCCCGACACCGTCGCCGCTCGGGTGGACGGCGAGGACATTCCCCGCGCCGACTTCGACCGGCAGATGGGTCCGGTCCCGGCCGTGCTGCTGGCCGACACGGCCAAAGCCCGTGAGCTGCGGACGAAGCTGATGGATTTCTTGGTCATGCAGCGGCTGCTGGTGCAGGAAGCCAAGCGCAAGGGCTACAAGATTGACACGGCGCAGGTGGAGCAGCAGTTGGCGATGTACAAGATGCAGTCGGGCTCCGACAGCGCGTTTGCCGCCCAGCTCTCCGACGCGCACATGACCGAGACGCAGCTGCGGGCGCAGATCGGCGAGCCGATGCTGGTCCAGCAACTGATGCGCGAAGTCGTCATGCCGAGCGTCCCGTCGCCGTCGAAGGCCAAACTCGACAGCGCCCTCGGCATCCAGCGCATCCA
>JBBSVG010000565.1:0-2772 GCA_038233775.1 Bacteroidota bacterium
GGGTCGGCTGCGGCGGGCGAATCCCCGGCTGGCGGCGACGCGGGTTCTGCCCGCCTCGACGTTCAAGATCCCCAATGCCTTGATCGCGCTCGAAACCGGCGTGGCGCCCGACGCCGACTTTACGCTCCCGTGGGACAGCACCAAAGCGCCGCGCCAACCGTGGTGGCCGCAAACGTGGCTGGCGCCGACGCAGACGCTCCGCTCGGCGATCCGCATCTCGAACGTGCCGTACTTTCAGGAGATCGCCCGCCGCGTCGGTCGCCGTCGGATGCAGACGTATCTGCACCGGTTTGGCTACGGCAACCAACGGATCACCGGCCCCATCGACCGGTTCTGGCTTGACAACGCGCTGCTGATCTCAGCCGATGAACAGGTCGCTTTTCTCCGCCGACTGCACACCGGCAAGCTGGGCGTCAAGCCGCGCTCGACGGCGATTCTTGAAGACATCCTCACGCTCGAACGGACGCCGGAGTACGTCCTGCGCGGCAAGACCGGCACTGGCACGACGGCGTCAGATCGCCCGATTGGCTGGCTGGTCGGCTACGTCGAGCGGCCGGACTGGGCGGTGACGTATTTTGCGCTGCAGATGCAGGGCGATGGCGTTCCGGCGACGCCTGAGCGGGTTGCGCTGACCAAACGCCTGCTCGCCGCGCTCGGCGTATTACCCGTCGTCGAGGGCGAAACGCGCTAAAAGCGCCTCGTCGAACCGATGCCGACACGGCGGCGCACCGGTTCAGAGCGTAATGGACAGGTGTTGAGGCGGCTCTGGCGGGCGGATGTGTTCAGACGGATCGGAGGCGAAGATTCGATCAATCGGACTGTTCTTGCTGGCGGGCTTGGCGGAGATCGGCGGCGGGTATCTGGTCTGGCTCTGGCTGCGGGCGCACCGGCCGTGGTGGGTCGGTCTTGCAGGCGCCGTCTTGCTGATGCTCTATGGCGTGTTGCCCACGCTCCAACCGAGCGAACTGCCCTTTGGTCGCGTGTACGCCGCCTATGGAGGCATCTTCGTCCTGCTCTCGATCCTCTGGGGGCAATGGATCGACGGGGTGAGGCCGGACCGGTGGGACTGGATCGGGGGCCTCATCGTCCTGATGGGCATCGGGGTGATGCTCTGGGCACCTCGCCGCTGAACAACCGGACGCCCGACGATGGGAGCGGGGATCATCCTCGGGCGGCGCGGATGGCGAGGGCGCGGTCGAGGAGTGCGGCCATGTCGGGCAGCGGGATCATGTTCGGCCCGTCGGACGGGGCCGAGTCGGGCGTCGGGTGCGTCTCCAAGAACAGCGCATCGACGCCGACAGCGAGGGCCGCCCGAACGAGCGTCGGGACGAACCGCCGGTCGCCACCGGAGCGGTCGCCGCCGCCGCCGGGGTGCTGGACGGCGTGGGTCGCGTCCATGCAGACGGGCGCGAAACCGGCCATGATCTCCAGTCCACGGAAGTCAACGACAAGGTTGTTGTAGCCGAACGTCGTCCCGCGCTCGGTCAGGATCACGTCGGCGCAGCCAGCGGAGCGGACCTTGTCGGCGGCGTGGCGCATCCCTTCTGGGGCGAGGAACTGGCCTTTCTTGATGTTGACCGCTCGACCGTGCTCGGCCGCTGCCCGTCCGGCGGCGAGCAACAAGTCGGTCTGTCGGCACAAGAACGCCGGAATCTGCAGAATGTCCGCTACCTTCGCCACCGGTTCGCACTGGTAGGATTCGTGGACGTCGGTCGTGACGGGAACATTCAACTCGGCCTTGATCCGGCGCAGCACGTCGAGACCCGACTCCAAGCCGGGACCGCGTTCGCCAGAGATCGCCGTCCGGTTCGCCTTGTCGAACGACGCCTTGAAGACGAACGAGATGCCGCGTTCGGCGCAGAGCGCTTGCATCGTCCGGGCGACGGTGAAGCTGATCTCCGGCGACTCGATCACACACGGTCCGGCGATGAGCAGCAGCGGTTGGCCGGGTCCGACCTCGAATCCGGCGACACGACATGTTTTGGTCATAAAATCCCCATTCGGTGAGCGACGAAGATACGCCCGCCGCCGCCCACTCCGATTCCCTCGCCCCGCCCATGCGTGACCTTGCCGATGTGAACTTCAAGCGGCTGAAGTGGCTGCTGATGGACGTGGACGGCGTGCTGACCGACGGCGGGCTGTACCTCGGGCCGGGCGGGATGGAGCTGAAACGGTTCGACGTGCAAGATGGCCTCGGCGTGACGCTGGCGCGGCTGGCGGGGCTGAAAGCGGGGATCATTACGGGCCGCGTCTCCGATGCGGTGGCGCGTCGGGCGGAGGAATTGAAACTTGACGCCGTGTTTCAGGGGCACTTCGTTAAGCTCGTTCCGTACCGCCAATTTCTCGAAACCCACGGCGTCGCCGACGATGAAGTGGCTTACATCGGCGACGATATTCTCGACCGACCGATCTTGCAGCGGGTCGGGTTGGCGCTCTGTCCGGGCAACGCGCGGCCGGAGGTCGAGTCGGTCTGTCACCTGAAGATCGCAGCCAGAGGCGGTGCCGGGGCGGTCCGGGCGGCGGTCGATTTCATCCTCAAACAGCGCGGTCAGTTCGACATCCTGCTGGCCTATATCGACACGCTCGAGATCGATCCCGACGTTGCCCTGTCCGCCGAAGCGATCCGCGCCGTCGCCGACCAAACCTTGCTCACCGACGACGAGCCGACCGACGAGCCCGCCGAATCCGCGCTGCCCGACCTGCCGATTGTCTCGCCGAGCGAGGCCGATGGCGAGTCGGGGTTGATCGATTTGCCCGCGATGGAGGCGTGAC
>JBBSVG010000566.1:0-2771 GCA_038233775.1 Bacteroidota bacterium
AAATCGCGACTGACGAGCGTGGACGCGCCGACGATGTAGTCCAGTTGTCGCTCGACCGACGCAACCTCGGGCGGCGCCTCGAACGGCCAAGCCAGCCCGGCGCCGATGGCAAAACCGAGCGCCCGACGGCGGTCGAACCGCGCGCCGCCGAGCGCCTGAACCGTCCGCCGGTCGGCCAAGCTGACCAGCGTCGAGCCGCACAGGCCAACCTCCGGCCGCGCCGTCATCGTCCGCACCAGCGCCGTGAGGGCGGCGGGTTCAGGCTCGGTGTCGTTGTTCAGAATCCAGACAGACGCGGCGCCGGTGTTCAATCCGTGGCGCAGACCGACGTTCGTCCCGCCCGCGTAGCCGAGGTTCGCGCCGGTCTCGATCAGCGTGACCTCGGGAAACTCGGCCCGAATCGCGTCGGCCGTCCCGTCGGTCGAGCCGTTGTCCACGACGACGATCTCGGCTGGATGGTCGAGCCGCCGGAGCGCGGCTAAACAGCGGCGCGTGTCGGGCAGCCCGTTCCACGTCAACACGACAACCGTGACGGTCATCCCGCGTGCCCTTTGACGGCGGCAACGAAGGCGCGGGCCGAGTCCACTGGCGTGTCCTGAAAAATCCCGTGGCCGAGGTTGGCGATATAACCGGTCGCGCCGAAACCGGCGATCATCGACTCGGTCCGGCGGCGGATCTCATCGGGCGGCAGATACAGCGCGGCGGGATCGAGGTTTCCCTGCAACCCAACGCCGTCGCCAGCCAGCCGACGCGCTTCGGCCGGCTCGATGTGCCAGTCGATCCCAAGCACGTCGGCGCCGGTTTGGGCCAACTCCGGCAGCGCCCACATCGCGCCGCGAGCGAACAGGATCAGCGGCACGCCGGTCGGCTTGACCCGCTCGATGATCCGGTGATAGGTCGGCAAGGCGAAGCGGCGGAACTCGGCCGGGGCAAGCGCGTCGGCCCACGAGTCGAACAATTGAACCACTTGGGCGCCCGCTTCGATCTGGGCGACCAAGAAATCACCGACCGCGTCGGTCAGCTTGTCGAGCAGCGCCGTCATCGCGGCGGGATCGGCCATCAGCAGCCGCTTGGCGTGGCGGAAGTCTTTGGTGCCTTGCCCTTCAATCATGTACGACGCCAGCGTCCACGGCGCCCCAGCGAAGCCGATCAGCGGCACGCGGCCGTCGAGTTCGCGCCGAATCAGCCGCAGCGCGTCCATCACATAGCCCAGATCGACGGTCGGATCGACCGGTTTCAGCCCGGCGACATCGGCGGCCGAACGAACCGTCCGGTCGAAGCGCGGGCCGACGCCGGACTCCATCTCCAGCCCGAGCCCCATCGCTTCCGGGATGACGAGAATATCGCTGAACAGGATCGCCGCATCGACGCCGACCAGATCGACCGGTTGCAGCGTGACCTCGCAGGCCAGTTCCGGCGTCCGCATGACCTCGTGGAACGAGCGCGTCTTGCGGATGGCGCGGTACTCCGGCAGGTAGCGCCCGGCCTGACGCATCATCCACACGGGCGGTCGCTCGACCGGTTCTCGTCGGCAGGCACGGAGCAGCAGATCGTTGGTCACGTCGGCAGGATCGGTTGGCGGAAACAGCGCCGCCCGACCGCGCAAGCGCCAAGCCAACCGGTCCGGCGCCAAGTTGATTGGTGGCAGGTGATCAGTTGAGGCTTCAGAATTCTAGCAGCCAATCCTCCGAATTGCGATCATAGTCGCCGTATTTAGACGGTGGCTTTCCATCGAATATCTTGTTCAGGATCATCTTTCTCAAATCGAGGTATTGACCATACCTTTCTCGATTTTCGCAGCTAACCCGCATCGTATCGTCCGCCACATGGGCTTGGTAAATAGAAATGCCTTTCACGTTTATGCTGTCGGCAGATTCGTCACGTATCAGGATGTCGGTAACCGCAGCATCCGTCACCGTATACCAAGGCACGCAAAACCACATGTCCGACTTATCATGATATTCATACGTGTCACCTGGGCGGAAGTAGTTTATAGATCTGGCAAAAGCCGAAACCTGATCAACAGATTGGCGCGGGATGGAAAAGGAAGAATCTAAAATCACGTCAGCATCCCGAAGCTCACGAATATTGACCAATCCATTTGAATGTAGACCAAGATGAAACTCTGTGCATTCGTCCGTACACCAATTTTGAGACAACACCACCACACACAACGTATCGACACCTTTCTTAATGGGTGCCTCTTGCTCTGGCTTGCAACCCGAGATCAAGACCGATAACACGATCATCAGGGCGTCAAACGCAGCGAATCCAGCGCGGATAGAGCAAACGGGACGGTGAGTTTTCATGTCGAGTAATCCGAGTGATTGTCGGTCGCCAACGGTGACGAAGCGGTCGCTTTCGAGACACAGGGGCGTCGGCTTTACTCGGTCAGCACTTGATCGGTTCCAGCGCACACAGAGATGGGAACTGCCGCTCGCCGTCAGACCGCGCATGATCGGCTCTCGCCGAAGATCAGATTTGCCGCTTTCGAGCGAGCGGGGCGTGCCGATTAGGTAGGTGAGTTCTGGTCCCCAGCGGTGGCGGATGCGGTCGCTTTGCCACCGATAGGCGCCGGTTGGGTCGGCTTGGCGGGCGAGGCGGCGGAGGTGGTCGGGCGGGTACATCCGCAGCAGCGAGACGGTGCCATCCCAGAGCGTGAACAGCGGAATCAGCGGGACGAGGTAGGTGAACAGCAGGCGGCTCCAGCGGAACGGGCGGATCGTCGGTGTGACGAGCAGTTGCGCCAGCGGCAGCACCGTCCAGACGAG
>JBBSVG010000567.1:0-2764 GCA_038233775.1 Bacteroidota bacterium
CGCGGTGACGCGGGCGAGCGCTGGTCTGTCGGCCGACCGGAGTCGGCGCCCTCGGAGATCGCAGACGGACGGAGTCGGTGTCCGCCCACGTCAACCGGTGGCGGCGCAAAAATACGGCATAACTGCCGCCCACGCAAGCCGTTTCCGCCGCCCGAGCCGGAATCACCGCGACGCGCCTTGACTTGTCGCCGCCGTCGGCCGTATCTTTGCGGGCTATGCGGTTCGCCCGGTGGAGGCACAACGGTCGCCGCTGTGGGGGTCCGCCGTCGTCACGATGGGACGTCGCCAAGTGGTAAGGCAGCGGTCTTTGGATCCGCCATCCGCAGGTTCGAATCCTGCCGTCCCAGCCTTGTCTGCAAGCCGAAGCCGGTCTGTCAGCGGCCTATTCGACACCCGATGAGCGAAGCGATGTATCGCGACATGAAGCTCTTCGCCGGCCGGGCCAACGAGCCGTTGGCCGCGAGCATCGCCGAACGGCTGGGCTGCGAGTTGGGCAAGTTGGAGATCACCAACTTCTCCGATGGTGAGATCTGGGCTAAGTACGACGAGAGCATTCGCGGCTCGGATGTGTACATCATCCAGCCGACCTTGCCGCCGTCGGACAGCCTGTTCGAGCTGCTGGTGTTGATCGACGCGGCCAAGCGCGCTTCGGCGGCGCGGGTCACGGCGGTCATCCCGTACTTCGGCTACGCGAGGCAGGACCGGAAAGATCAACCTCGGGTCGCGATCACGGCCAAGCTGGTGGCGAACCTGATCACGACGGCCGGAACCGACCGGGTGCTGACGATGGACCTACACGCGGCGCAGATTCAGGGGTTCTTCGATATTCCGTTCGACCATCTGTACGCCTCGCCGGTCCTGCTCAGCCACTTCCGCGAGATGGGGATTGAAAATCTGGCCGTCTGCTCGCCGGATTTGGGTGGAATCAAGGTGGCCCGCGCCTATGCCAAGCGGTTGGGCGCCGATCTGGTCGTGATCGACAAGCGGCGACCGAAGGCGAACGTGGCCGAGGTGATGAGCATCATCGGCGAGGTGCAGGGCAAAAACATCCTGCTCGTCGATGACCTGATCGACACCGGTGGCACGTTCGTCGGCGCGGTCGATGCGCTAAAAAAGGCTGGGGCGCTCGATGTGTACGGCGCCGTGACCCACCCGATCCTCTCCGGCCAGGCCGTCGAGCGAGTCGAAGGGTCGGCGATCAAGCATCTGGTGGTCACCGACACGGTTCAGCTTCGGGCCACGAGTTCGAAGATTCAGGTCGTCAGCGTGGCCGAGGTGTTCGCCGAGGCGATCCGCCGCACGACGATGGAGGAATCCATCAGCGGCCTGTTCGAGTATCATTAATTCACCGTTACCTACCAGCAAGCAGTCGCCTTTATGGAAGCCTTGAACATTGCCGCGACGACGCGGGAGAGCGTGGGCTACAAGTCCGCCTCGAAAGCCCGTCGTCAGGGGCTCGTCCCCGCCGTCGTCTATCATCGGGGCGAGGAGAACCTGCACATCCTGATCAAGGATTTGGCGCTCCGCGAGCTGATCTACACGCCCGACGCGCACATCGTCAACCTCGAACTCGGCGACGGCGTCGAGCGTCGGGCGATCCTGAAGTCGGTTCAGTACGACCCGATCACCGACCGGCCGATCCACCTCGATTTCGTCGGTGTCGTTCGCGGCGAGCTGGTGCGGATGAAGGTTCCGGTGCAGGTGACCGGCTCGGCGCCTGGCGTCGTCGCCGGTGGCCTCGTCCAGATCATGCACCACACGGTCGAGATCGAGTGCATCCCGTCGAAGATCCCGGACCACATCACAGTCGATATCTCGGGCCTCGAGATCAACGATCTGATCCACGCCCGCGACATCGAGATCGACGGCGTCAAGCTGCTCGGCGACCCCGACACGCCGCTTGTTGGCATCTTCCCGCCGAAGACGGGTACCGATGACACCGAAGTCGTGGCCGAGGAAGCTGCTGGCGAGGTCGAGGTGATCGCCAAGGGCAAGACGCCCAAGGCGTAAGCCGACGGATCGGCTGTCACCATGAAACTGATCGTCGGGTTGGGCAATCCAGGCGCTGCGTACCGCGAGACGAGGCACAACATCGGCTTTCGGGTGGTCGAGCGGATCGCCGAGAAGCTGAAGCTCGGGCTCGCGTCGGGCAAAGGACCGTATCAAGTCGCCCTCGGTCGCTTTCGCAGCCGCGAGGTGGCGCTGATGCAGCCGACGACGTTCATGAACCTCAGCGGTGAGGCCGTCGGCGGGTTCGCCCGGCGCAACCGGATCGTCCCGGCCGACGTGCTGGTGGTGGTCGATGATCTTCACCTCGCCGTCGGCCGGCTTCGGCTGCGGCAGGGCGGTTCGGCCGGGGGACACAACGGGCTGATCAGCCTGACCGAGCATCTGAAGACCGATGCGTACGCCCGGCTCCGGCTCGGCGTCGGCAGCGACTTCGGACCGGGGCAGCAGAGTCGGTATGTGCTCGAACCGTTTCCGGTCGCCGAAACCGAGGTCGTCGAGGCGATGGTCGTTCGGGCTGTCGAAGCCGCACTCGTTTTTATCACCGATGGGCTGACGACGGCGATGAACCGCTTCAACGAGCGCGAATCGCCGAAAACAACGGCTGGCTCGTCGTCTTAGCAGGTCCGTCGCCTGACTGTTTCAGGCGGCGCGGTCGTATCCCCCTGCTCCCGACCGCCCAACCGCGTCGGGGGCCCTGGGTTCCACACCCACGTCCACAGGGAGCACACAAGGAGTCCATGGACAATCTGACCCG
>JBBSVG010000568.1:0-2763 GCA_038233775.1 Bacteroidota bacterium
GCCGAGCCGCCTTTCCATCGCTCATCGCTCCTCGTTCATCGCTCTCTTCCATCATCATTCCGCGCTCATCATTCTGCATTCTCTTCCATTCATCAATCCGCGATCAGCAATCTGAAATCGCCGTTTCATCATTCTCTTCCATCCGTGAGCCGAATCGGCCGGGGAATCCGCATAGACAATCAGAGACCGCTGTGACGGGGCGTACAGCCCGGCTTGCATCGTCGCGGCGGCGTTCGTAAACTGTGGCTTGCCGAGCGATAGCCGCCGGCGTGGCTTTCCGATGACCTTGACCGATTGAGAGCGCCCCATGAATCCTTTCACGACCCGACCCGGCCGCGCCGCATTCGCCCTGTTCGCTGGCTTCGTGCTGGTCGCCACCGGCTGCGGCAAGGACGATCCGACCGGCCCCTCGACCTCAACCACGACCGACGCGAGCGACTACGGCTCGCTGCTGGGCGTCAACCGCGCCACGGTCGTCTTCAAAACCGGGCGCACGGCTCGTCAGTCAAAGCTCGAAAATCCGCAGGGGGACGTGTCGTTTCAGGTGTACGGCTACGATGCGACGCTATCGAGTGGCGGCGGTAGCGCCACCGGCCTGATCGGCGTGGACCGCTACCCCAACCCGACCGGCGGCTTTGCACTCATCCTCGGCAGCGACGGGACGGTGTTCGGTTACTACGGATCGGGCAGCAGCGGCGAGCAGATTCCCCTCGCCTCCGGCTCAATCAACGCCACCGACAAGACGTACCTGACGCCGGTGAAGACGTTCGACAAGCCAGTCGGCCCGGTCACGGTCCATTTCAACTATCGGATCGGCATCGCGTCGCTGAACAGCTCGCTGTTCACCACGACCGGCGGCGACTCGTTCACAGCGGCGCTGCCGTCGGTGATGCCGTGGATCGACATCACCGACGCCAGCGGCCCGGCGGCCGAGATTCAGGCGGCCGTCGCACAGTTGTCGGCCGACATCGCCCGCTGAACAGAGGTCGCCTCGGATCGATGCCGCCGTCCGGCAGATCATCCGCTGACCGCTGCTTGCTGAACCGAAAGCCCCGTCCGGCGACAAACCGGGCGGGGCTTTTTGCTGCCGATCCGATTCAGTCCGAGCCGTATTGGGCGAGCACGGCGCGGGCGCGGGCGCGCATCGCATCGACGAGTTCGGGCGGCGAGAGCACCTCGACCTCCGGCGCATAGCCGACGATCCAGCCGACCAGCCACTCCAACTCCGGCACCTGAAACGTCATCTCGATCCCGGCCGCCGTCTCGACCGTGTGGGTCAGCCCGTAGGCGTGCCGGTCGCGGATTTCGCCCTCCAGTCGCGACCCGACGCGCAGGCGGACTTCTTTCGTTTCTCTCGCGGCGTCTTCCAACGCAAGATGCTTTCGCAGGTCGAACCCTTTGGGCAGCGTGAACCGCTCGTCGGTCGGGTCCATCCGCTCGATCCGGTCGAGCCGAAAATGCCGGATGCCTTTGCGCAGCCGACAATGGGCGACGAGTTGCCACCGGTCCTGCAAATAAATGAGCCCAAGCGGCTCGACATCGCGACACGTCCGCTCGTCGCTCGCCGGTCGGTGATAGACCAGCGACAGCACGCGGCGTCGAACGATGGCTTCATGCACCGTCGCGAAAGCGTTCGGTTTCAGCCCCTCCAGTCCCGGCGCGACGGTCGGCGTCCGCACATCGACCGCATCGGTCAGCGCTTCGACGTAGGCCCGCGTCTCGACGGGCAGCGCCGAGCGGAGCTTCAACGCCGCGCTCTCGGCATCGCGACGGAACGACTGGTCTGTCCGCTGGAGCACGAACTGCGCGCCGAGCGCCAGCGCCGTCGCTTCTCGCGGGGTGAACATGACCGGCGGCAGATGATACCCGGCGACGAGCGAGTAGCCTTCGCCCGCTGCGGCCGAGATCGGCACGCCCGCTTCGCCAAGCGCGACCATGTCGCGGTACACAGTCCGCTCCGAGATGCCGAAATAATCGGCCAACTCCCGCGCCGTGACGAGCCTCTTCGCCTGCAAATGCAGCACGATGGCAACCAACCGGTCGACGCGGTTCATCGGATGACGACCGTATCAGGACCAGCCAGCTTGGCGATGTGGCAGTCGCCGCCAGCAATCTGGTAATCCGCGACGAACCCAAGCGTGCCTTTGCGACCGGTGACGCGAATCGGCTCGCCCTTGCTGGAGATCTGGTTGTAATAGCGGTCGGTGAAGATGGTGTAGTAACCGCGACCGGAGAAGTCGTCACCGATTTCGTAGCGCGTTCCCGTTCGCCGATTCGTGACGGTAATCTCGACCGAATCGGCTGGCGCGCCGCTCTCCGTCAGCACAGTCACGCCGACCGTGACATAGATCGCCGTGCAGGCGAATCCCTCCGGCTCGGCCACACAGCCCGCTGTCAGCAACCCGAACGGCAACGCGGCGATCAACAGGGCGTATTTCATCGACCCTCCAATGATTGGAATGGCACCGCTTCGTCGTGCGCTCGGAGGCTGTCCAGATAGCCAGCGATGGCTTCCCGGATGTTGCTCAACGCCTCGGCGCGGGTCGCGCCCTGCGAGAGACAGCCCGGCAGCGCTGGCACTTCGGCGACGAATACGTCGTCTTCATCCTGTTCAATCGGCACGCGGTATTTCACGGTTCCTCCGGCGGATCAGCGGTGGTCGGGGTCGGTGGCGACGGGGGTGCGCGGTGTCGGGCGACCGAACCGGTCGCGCTCCGGGACGGCGGGCTGGCTGTCGCGGTCGTTGGCTTCGGCCACCCCGAC
>JBBSVG010000569.1:0-2754 GCA_038233775.1 Bacteroidota bacterium
ATCCGTCGCTCACGCTCGATGATGTCACGACGATCATCGCTCATCCGATTGAGGGGAAGACGAACCTCCGCTGGCTGATCGGGATCTCGATCACCGGTCTGGTCGCGTTGTTCGGGCTCTACTGCATGGGCCGGGTCGTCTATTACGGGCCGGGTGAGTGGGGGCTGAACAACACCATCAACTGGGCTTGGGACATCACCAACTTCGTCTGGTGGGTCGGCATCGGCCACGCCGGGACGCTGATCTCGGCGGTGCTGTTGCTGTTCCGGCAGCGCTGGCGGATGTCGATTGCCCGCTTCTCGGAAGCGATGACGATCTTCGCCGTCATGTGCGCCGGGTTATTCCCGCTGCTGCACACCGGTCGGCAGTGGAAAGCAGCCTACTGGCTGTTCCCGTACCCGAACCAGATGCACATGTGGACGCAGTTCCGCTCGCCGCTCGAGTGGGATGTGGTCGCAGTCAGCACGTATCTGACCGTTTCGGCGGTGTTCTGGTTCGTCGGCATGGTGCCCGATCTGGCGGTGCTTCGCGACCGGTACGCGGTCAAGATCAACGGCCCGACCCCGCGCCCGACCGATTACGTCGCCTACTACGGCTACGGGCTGGCCTCGCTCGGCTGGCGCGGTTCGAACCGCCAATGGCAGCACTGGGAGATGGCGTCACTGCTGCTGGCGGCGCTTGCGACCCCGCTGGTGCTCTCGGTCCACACCATCGTCTCGTTCGACTTCGCCGTCGCGCTCGAACCAGGCTGGCACACGACGATCTTCCCGCCGTACTTCGTCGCCGGCGCCATCTTCTCCGGCTTCGCGATGGTCGTCACGCTGACGGTGCTGGCCCGGTTCTTCTACCCGGAGATCGGCCGCGTGATGACGATGGAGCACTTAGAGCGGATGAACAAGATCATCATGACGACGGGTCTGCTCGTCGGGCTGGCCTACGGGACTGAGTTCTTCATCGCTTGGTACTCCGGCAACCCGTTCGAGCGATATGTCTTCCTCAACCGCGCGATGGGGCCGTATGCGTGGGCCTATTGGTCAATGATCAGTTGCAACGTGCTGTTGCCGCAAATCTTCTGGTTCAAGTGGGCGCGTATCTCGATCCCGGTGATGTTCTTCATCTCGATCACGACCAACATCGGGATGTGGTTCGAGCGGTTCGTCATCATCGTGACCTCGCTGCACCGTGATTTCTTGCCGTCGTCGTGGAGTTACTTCCACCCGACGTGGGTCGATTTCGGCGTCTATGCTGGTACGCTCGGCATCTTCGGAACGCTGTTTTTGCTGTTCTGCCGCTTCTTGCCGATGGTTTCGCTGGCCGAGGCGAAGGCGATCATGGTCGGCTCGCAGCCGCACCACGGCGACCCGCACGGCGCCCACGGGAACGGCCACGACCATCACCACGGGTCGGCGCTGACCCGTGGCGAGCACGGTGCCGTCAGCGTGATGACGACCGAGACCTCCGAGCCGACCCAGTCGGAGCGGCCGCGAGCGGGCAATCCGGGTGACGGGCGGAACGGGGGGATGCGATGAGCCTTTTTCAGCGGAAGCCGCAGGCCGGACCGGTCAAGACGGTCAACAATCAGGAGTATGACCCGCTGAGCCGCGTCAACCGCGTCACCGCCGGTCACGAGGCCGAGCGCGAGTCGCAGTCGGTGTCGAACCTGATCGCGACCCGACCCGACGAGCGGATCGCCGTTACGCGGCCCGGTGACCGGCCGCTGACCGACGGGTACGCCGACGGCGGTCGGGTCTGGCCGCCGGCCATGCCGACGCCCGCCGGTCGCGCGGCGCTGATTGAGACACCGGACGGGATCGCTGGCGTGCTGGGCACGTTCACAGACCCGAACACGCTCGTTCACGCCGTCGAGGCGGTCCGCGACGCCGGGTTCGCCCGGTTCGATGTCATCACGCCGTACCCGATGCACGGGATGGACGACGCGATGGGGCTGAAGCGGTCGAAGCTGCCGTGGTTCACCCTCGTCGCCGGGCTGACCGGGACGGCGGCTGCGCTGTTTTTGCAGTGGTTCACGATGGGCTACGACTACCCGCTCGTCATCGGCGGCAAGCCGTACTTCGCTGGTCCGGCCTACGTCCCGATCACGTTCGAGATGACGGTGTTGCTGGCCGCCTTGACGACCGTCGGCGCCATGTTCGTCTTCGGCGGGATGCCGAAGTTCTACGACCCGCTCCAGAACGACCCGCAGGCCGACCGGCTGAGCAACGACCTCTACGCCGTCACCATCGGCGCCGACGATCCCCGCTTCGCCGAAGCGGCGGACTTCCTCACGGCCCACGGGGCCACCGACGTTCGACCCCTGATCGCATGAACCAGCGCGCTTTCTTCCGCCTGAGCAGCCTCGCGGTGCTCTTGACGGTCGGCCTGACCGGGTGCTACGAGCCGATCCCGTATCGGATCAGCCGGTCGATTGTGTACGCCAACGTCACGCCCGGCGTCGTCAGCGACGTCAAGCGCGGCAATCTGTCCGAAGAGGACGCCCGCTCGCTCTCGACCGACGACCGCCGCGCGCTGGTGGCCTACGCAACCCGGCTCGAAACCGAGTTCGGCCGAAACATCGACAAGATTCGGCCGGAGATCTCGGTCACCGCAGCGATTCAGCTGCAGCGGGCGTTCGAGGCGGCCAAGCCGGGCGAGTACGATCCGCACCACGAGTTGACCAACGCCCTGCCCGAGCGGTTCACGGTGCTCGAGGCCAGGGAAGCTCACGAGGCGCACGAAGGCGCGACGCATGAGGCC
>JBBSVG010000570.1:0-2752 GCA_038233775.1 Bacteroidota bacterium
CCCTCTTAACCCTCGCTCTGGCACCTGCTGTTCTCTTTCATCCCATAGCACAACCCGTTTTATACCCATCTTAGCCCGAGTGTGGACCACTCTCCGGGGTCAATCGTACCGTGCAGCCGTCGAGTCTGTGGGCATCTCGGCGCGACCATCGGCAAGGCGGACGGAGCGCGTTGAAGACCGGGCGCAGATCGTGTTCACGTTGAGCCGTCTCCGGCGAGATCAACGTCAGGTCGGGTGCGAAAAAGCGCCATGCTTCGTCGCTGACATCGCTTGGGCAGGGCTGCTACTCACGGTTCCCATTCGGTGGCAAGTGCATCACATGATCTAAAGATCGGCCCGGCATCCGGGTTGCCTGACGGATCGTTCCGTCTCCATCCGCTGCCGATGTTGTTCCGTCGGACCCGCCCGTAGCCCCTTCCGAGGTGCGCTTATGTCTGTTCGCCTCCCGCGCCTCCGCCGCGCCGTCTTGGCCGCTGTCCTGTTCTGTGGACTGCTGCCGGTCGCTGCCCACGCGCAGCTCTATACCTATTTCGGCCGGAACAAGGTCCAGTACACCGACTTCAACTGGCAGGTGCTCAGGACCGAGCATTTCGAGATTTATTACTATCCCGAGATGCGCGAGTTGGCCGAGCGCGGCGCCTTCTTCGCTGAGGAAGCCTACGCCGACCTGACCGTGCGGTTCAATCAGACCATCGACCGGCGCACGCCGCTGATCTTCTACGCGACCCATCAGGCGTTCGAGCAGACGAACGTCACGCCCGGCTTCATCCCCGAGGGCGTCGGCGGGTTCACCGAGTTCCTCAAAGGCCGCGTCGTCATCCCGGCCGACGGCTCGACGTTCCAGTTCCGCCGCGTCATCCGCCACGAATTGGTCCACGTCTTCACCTTCGCCAAGCTGAACCGGGTCTTGAAGGACCACCGCATCCCGACCGACCGGGCGATGCCGCTCTGGTTCACCGAAGGGATCGCCGAGTACTGGTCCGGCGACTGGTCGTCTCAGGGCGAGATGGTCATGCGCGACGCGACGCTGAACGATTATGCCGTCGGTTTGCGGCAGATCTATCAGATCGAAGGGACGTACTTCATGTACAAGGAGGGCGAGGAGTTGTGCCGCTGGATCTCGGCCACCTACGGCGAGGACAAGCTGCTGCAACTGTTCGAGAACTTCTGGCGGACCGCTTCGTTCCCCGATCTGGTCAAGCTGACGCTCGGCGACGATTTGAAGACGTTCGACCGCCGCTGGCTCTACCATCTGCACAAGAGCTACGATCCGCTGCTGGCGACGATGGACCTGCCGACCAAGACGACCGATGAGGTCGCCATCGACGGCTTCAACGCCAAATCGGCCGTCTGGGTCAAGCCCGACTCGACCGCCGACGTGATCTATACGGGCAACCAGATCGGCTACTCATCGCTCTATCTGGCCCATCTGGACCGCGACGGGCACCGGACCGGACCGCAGGAGCGCTTGATTGAGGGCGAAAAAAGCGACGCCTTCGAGGCGTTCCACCTGTTCCAGTCGCGCCCCGCCGTGACCAAAGACGGGCTGGTCGCGTTTAGCACCAAGCGCGGCGAGACGGACGTGATTCACCTGTACGATTTGGCCGAGCACAAGCTCGGCGAGACCTACGAGTTCAAGGATGTCGTCGCCATCGGCGCGTTGGCTTGGGACCCGAGCGGGACGCGGCTCGCCTTCTCGGCCGTCTCGGCTGGCGGGCTGTCGGACCTCTACTTGTTCGAACCGGCGACCCAATCGCTGCGCAAGCTGACCGACGATTTCTACGACGACCGCGAGCCGGCCTTTTCGCCCGACGGCAAGACGCTCGTCTTCTCGTCCGACCGCACGCCCTACGGCCAGAGCGGCAACTACAACCTCGTCGCCTGCGACCTTGCGACTGGCGAGTTGCGCTCGCTGACGCTCGAACGGGCCAGCCACCACGCGCCGACCTACTCGCCCGACGGCCGCTGGATCGCCTTCACATCGGACGCGACCGGAACCTCGAACCTGTGGGCGCTCGATCTCCATCCCGACAGCAGCGCCGCCGAGCAACCGGTCATGCGCCAAGTGACGGCCTACGCGACGGCCGCCTTCGATCCGGCGTGGTTGCCCAACGGCAGCCTCGTCTTCACCGCGTTCGAGCGGTTCACCTTTCAACTCCGCACCGTCGATAGCGTCGCGACCAAGCTCGCCGCGCCAGCCGAGCCGCACTTCGCCGAGCAGATCGTCGATCTTGCGGCGGCACCGACCGACGGCGCGGCGGCGTGGACGACCGGCCGGATCGTCGGCGAGGACGGCGTGACGGCCTATCCGTACCAGAACCGCTACTCGCTCGATGTCGCCCAGAGTCAGGTTTCGCAAGACCCGGTCTTCGGGACGAACGGCGGCGCGGTGATCGGGTTGAGCGATCTGTTGGGCAACCATCAGTACTACGCGCTGGTCTATAACAACTCGCAGAACCAGGGCGATTTTCTGAAGAGCATGAACGTCGCCGTGACCAAGGTGACGCTCAACCGCCGGGCGAACACGGCCATCGGGCTGTTCCATCTGGCCGGGCTGCGCTACGATCTGACCGATGCCGATGCGGGCGAAACCGGGTTCCGCGAGCGACAGATCGGCGGCTACTTCGCGCTGAGTTATCCGCTGAGCACGTTCCGTCGGCTCGAAGCGAGCACGAGCCTGTCATACGACGACAAGGACATCTTCTTCAGCGACCGGAAAGCGGTGCTGTTGTCGAACTCCGTCGGTTACGTC
>JBBSVG010000571.1:0-2743 GCA_038233775.1 Bacteroidota bacterium
CATCGCGTTGACCGTCAGCACCGCTATCGTGCTGGTGATCTTGGCGAACCCGCTCGCGCCCGGCGCTGGCTTGTAGGTGTGGAACTTGACCGCACCGCCGGGCGCCATCCGCATGACGTTCTGCGACGAGGTCAGCAGGAAATCGCCGTCCATCAGCGTGAGCGAGGACGGCTGCTCGTTGCCCTTGAACTTGAACTTGCCTTGCGAAGTCGATGTCCCGCTCGCCAGATCGATGGCGAACACTTCATCGTCGGTGGCGAAGAAGATCTGGTCGCCCTGAATGGCGAACGAGGTCGCGTCGTTGAGATCCTTGAACGGCTTGCGCCACTTCGAGACGCCGGTGGCCGGATCGAGCACGTCGATAAACGCACTGCCGCTGGGCTTGCCCTTGCTATCGACCGTCGGGCCGCCGCGCACGACGAGTCCGGCCGGTGTCATCGCCATCTGGACGATGCCGCTCTTCAGGCCCGGCATCTTGGCGAAGCGCGGGGCGCCGGTGGCGGCGTCGAACGCTTGGAGCGACTTCTGGGTCGGGACGTAGAGCGTGCCGTCGATCAGCCGCATCCGACCGTACCCGTCGGCCGAGGCGGGGACCGGCTTGCCTTTCAGCACCGACCCGGTCCAAACCGTCGCGCCGGTGGCGAGGTTGAGCTTGATCGGCCCGTCTTCCGAGAGGTACACGATGGCCGTCCCGTCGGCACCGACAAGCGCTGGCTGGTTGCCCTGCAACGTCGTCCGGGGCAGCGAGAAGCGGCCGGTCTGCGGCCGGACAAACAGCCGCAGCGGCTTGTCGAACACCTTCTCCTGCGTCCAGCGAACCGCGCCGGTCTCCAGATCGGCCCCAACCAGCACGACCTTGCCCTTCTTGTCCGACCCGGTCACGAGCAGCATCTTCGCTTCTGGGACGATCACTTGGCCGCTGATGAGCGCCAAGCCGAGCGTTTCGGAGGTCCATTTGGTCTGCCCGGTCGCCAGGTCGATCAGATCGGACTTGCTGTTCATCAGCCCCGTGTTCCGCGTGATGAGGGCGTAGGGCGTGTCGGGAATCAGGTCGAGCATCGTCGCCGGCAGCTTCTGGATGTCGTCCCGCGTCCATTGGACCGCGCCAGTGGCCGGATCGAGCGACTGGAGCCCTGCTTCGGTCGAGACGAGCAGCGTCCCGAGCGGCGAAAGCTGGAAGAAGATCAGATCCTTCGGCGCGGTGAACGTCCATGCCGCTGTCGGCGGGGCCGGTGCGACGGCGACGATGGGCGCAGCGGTTGGCCGAACGGTCGGCGGCGTTGGGGCGAAGGAGAGGGCGAGCGAGAGCAGCAACTCCGGGGCAGCGAAGAACATGGGCACGGGCATCGGGGAACCTCACGGGATCGGTGGGAAAACGAACCAGCGGATCGAGCCCGCTGCGAATCCCCTTTTGCACCGCTCGTGCCGTCCGAAAATCGCCCCAAACCGCGCTTCTGGGGCGTTCTAATTAAAAAGTGTCGGAAAGTTCCGACAGAGGGTGTCGGGAAGTTCAGACCGATTCAGTCCGGCGAGAAGGTCGGATGCTCCAGTCGGAAGCCGGTTTCGAGCAGCTTCCGGTTCGAGACGCGGCGGTTGCCGGTCAACCGGTCGCGGGTCGCCGGACTCAGAGCCGCCCACTCGTCGGCGGTCGCGACGGGCGGCAGCGGGACGCCGAACCGGGACGCGTTCCGTCGGGCGACCTCGGCTCGGGTCAGCGGGTCGCCGTCCGAGCCGCAGAACAGCTCGCCGGGTTCGCCGTGATCGGTCAGATGCGCCATCGCGTTGGCGGCATCGTCCAGATGAATCCGGTTCGTCCACGCGTCGGGTCCGTAGATTCGGGCGCGGCCGTCGCGGAAACTCGACTGGGCGCTGCGACCGGGACCGTACAGCCCGGCCAATCGCAGCACGACGGTCGGGATGCCGCTGCCGAGCAGCAGCCGTTCGGTCTCGAGCAGCACGCGACCCGATGCGCCGACGGGGTCGGTCGGGCTGGTTTCATCGACCCACGAACCGTCGGTCTGCCCGTACACGCCGGTGCTGGAGGCGTGAATGAGCCGCTCGGGCGGCCGGTCGGCCAGCGCGTCGAGCAGGTGCCGGGCGCCGCCGACGTAGATCGCCCGGTAATCGCCGCCGCGCCCGGCCGCGACAGTGTTGCAGACGACCGTCAGCTTCGGCAGCGAGCGGACGGCCCGGCGCAGCCCGTCGGCGTCGGTCACGTCGCCCGCGACCGGCTCGATCCCGTGCGCCTCGAGTCCACTCGGCTCGCGCCGCAGCCCGAACACGCGCGCACCCCGCTCCGCCAGCCGCGCCCCCAACCGCGTCCCCACCGCCCCGCACCCGACGATCAGCACGTTCATAATCAGGCGTCCATCGGATGATTCGACGACAGCGCGATGGTCACAGTTCATCGCCCGGATCAGGGTCGCCGTCGCGAACCGTGGACAGTGCCCGCTCGAAGGTCGCCCGGTCTGCCCGCTGCGCCCGCTCATCGAGATAGGCCACGGTCATCAGGGCAGAAAGCTTCTCGGCGAGTGCCGTCGCCACCAACTGATTGAGCGACACGCCGTCACGCTGGGCCATCTCGCGCGCCTGACGGTGGAGCGAATCGGGCAGGCGCAGGCTGAGGGTGCTCATCATATTGAAAGGAGCATGACGGCTGACCGTTCACCGCGTCTCACGACCGGGGCGTTGGGCTCGGATTCAGCGGTCAAGATATTCATCGCGTGGGTGCGACGCAAGCGGA
>JBBSVG010000572.1:0-2737 GCA_038233775.1 Bacteroidota bacterium
GCCATAATCTACGGGCTGGACTATGACAGCGGAGATGCGGCGACGGTCACGTTCGCAGCGGCACCGACCCTCGGTACCACGATGGCGGTTTTCCTGTGGGCGATCCACCGTTCCCGGAACATCATTAATCCGAACTTTCACCTAAACTGGGGGTCGCGGCTCCAGCTCGGGTACACCGATTCCGCCCGCTACCTATACCTGCTGAATCAGGGGAACAACCTTAATCCGGCAGTTTACCCTGGCGTCGATTTTCACCCGGTCAAACACACGTTTCGGGCGAATGCGGGAACGAACAACGCCTATCGAATGGGGTACGCGCAAGGAGCGAACAACGCGAGCGTGATTAGCGGCGCCGTGCTGCCAACAACGTTGACGTTGGGCGGAGCATACGACACGATCCTCGCCTGGGCGATCTGGCTCACCCCGCCGACCGCCGAGGAAATGCGTCTGCTCTCGCTCGGATCGAGCGCGCTCGGCGAGCCGCTCGTGCTTCCCAACACCGCCGACATCATCGCAGGGTTTGACTACCGCTCCGGCACCCCGGTTGGCCTGTCCACCTCGGCGACTCCCACCCACTCGGCGACCGGCGGTGCCGGGCAGCCCAAGTTCAAGAGGCTGACATGATCGACCCCATTGCCCGCCGATTGGTCTTGTCCCGAGGCGGCGACCCGAGATTCGGCGGCCCGGTCGATGTTCGCCGGGGCGACGACGAGGCGCTCTATGTCGCCGTCTGGCCGTCCGAACTGGGCGCTGTCCCCGACGCGGCCGAGGTCGCCGCCGCCGCCGCCGCCATCGAGGCCGAGCGTCCTGGGGTTGAACATGCAGAGCGATTGGCCGCGATTTACAAGGCGGGTGAGGTATACATCGAGGCGCATTTCAAGCCGCACGTACTCGCTATCATGCCCCTCTGGGCGGCGCTACCGACAGCCGGGCCGATGGTTCAGGCCGTGACCGGCTGGCGGATGCAGGTCGCGGGCTACTACGACCAGGTGCTGGCGAAGCTGTCGCCGCTGCCCGCCGCATCGCCTGACCTCTACGCGCCGCTCGGCCCACCGCCGCATGCGATTCAGGAACTGTTCGCCGCCGTCACCGCTGATCTGACGCCGCCGCCAGCACCATGACGACCGCGCTTCCCCGCGTCATCCTCTGCGGCGATACCAGCTACGAGCCAGGCAGCTACGCGATCAGCGCGGCCGGCTGGCTTGTGGCCTACTCGCAGGGTTGGTCGTCCGAGCTGGTCGGGCGACCGGTCAGCCACGTCAAGGTGCTGATCCAGGACGACGCGGGCGAGTGGTTCGTCGCCGAGTCAGTCGCGCCGCATGGACACCTGCGACCGCTGACGCTGGCCGACCTCGATCACGTCCGCATCATGCTGGGCGTGCGCGTCGCTGGGTTGACCGTCGCCGAGTGGGTCGCGCTTGACGAGCTGGTGCGACAGCGCTACGCACTCGAGCAGATCGCTGGTGCTGGTTGGCAAGATGTCGTCGCGTGGGTGTTGAGTTCACCGACCTCACCTACACGGTTGAGGTCTTCGAGGTGCTCGACGAGCACGGCCAACCCATCGAGCACCTGACCGCCGATGAGGCGACGCGGCTGGCGCACGTCCTCCGGCAGCCGTACAGCCGCTGGCAACTCGCCGGCGCCGGCGTGCAGATCCTCGCCGCCATCGAAGCGCAGATGATGGGGCGCTCGACCGAGCGAAGCCAACTCCGCCGGCAGTTCCGCAATGGCTTGGGCGGCACCGGCGTCGTCTGCGTCGAAGTCGCCACGGCGCTCGACCGGGTGCGGGCCGTCTGCCCGGATCCGGACAGCACTCATCCCGAGCAACTCCGACATCAGCTCGAGCTGGCCGGCCACCGCCGTCTGCTCGCCGACGAAGTCGATCAGCTCGTCGCAGAGCCGAACTGGTCCGCCGTCCCCGCCTGACCCCTCGCCGTACCCCTCCGCCGCTCCCGCCTGCCACCCGGTGGCAGTTCCTGCCCTCACCCCATCCCTCTACCTCGATGTATCACGTCATCAGCCGCAAAACCCCGAACGTCTCGGCCGGAACCAACGTCGCAATCGGACTCATCCTCCACCACACCGCCGGCAACGCGCCCGGCTGCGTGGACTGGCTCTGCGACCCGAAATCGCAGGCGAGCGCGCACGTCGTCATCTGCAAGGATGGAACGCGCCACGAGCTGGCCGACGACAAGGAGATCACCTGGCACGCGGGCCGGTCGGCGTGGCCGGCGGACGGGACCGCCCTCGCCGGCCGGTCGGAGCGCAACACGGTCAACGGGTTCTGCCTGGGCGTCGAGTTCGAGGGGGACACGAACGCCGCGCCGCTGACCCCGGCGCAGGTGCTCTCTTTCCTCGAGTGGCTGACGCCGCGTTGGAAGGCGCACCGGTGGACGCTCGACCGGATCACCGACCACCGGACCGTCGCGCCGGGGCGAAAGTCCGATCTCGCCCCAGCCGAGCTGGCCCGGATCCAGGGCGCCGTCCGCGCCGCCCTGGGAGGATGACGACATGACCCTCACCGAGATCTTCACCGCCATCCTCGCCGCCCTCGGTGCCGGTGGCTCGGTAGCTGGTGGCGTCTGGGGTGCCTACACCTGGTGGCGCAGCCAGCGTCAGGCAGAGCGCAAGGATAGTCGGGAGGCTACACTCAGCCTGTCCGAAGCCGAGGCCCGGTTCCGCACCGACCTCGCCACCCGTCTGACCGCCGCCGAAGCGCGCCTCACCAGCCAGGACA
>JBBSVG010000573.1:0-2734 GCA_038233775.1 Bacteroidota bacterium
AGAAGATCGCCGGCAGCGGCGTTGTCAGCGGCCAGCCGGTCGGCGCTTGGCTCAACTCGCCCGCGCCGGACAGCGCCCACGTCCCGCTGACCAGCCAGCGCGTCCGCCCCGGTGCGCGTTGGACAACGGTCGAACCATTCGCTTGCCAACCGACCGGCGGCGTCGGGATCGCCAACCGCGACGGCGGTTCGTCCCACCAGCGGGTCGGCGCCGCGCCCGGCCACGGGTTGCCGAGCGCGGCCGGATCGGGCCGGGCCGTGTCCCACAGCGCCAGATCGGCCAACCAGCCGTTCATCGATTCGGCTTCTCGCAGATCAGCCCGACCGAGCGTGAGCGTCGTCCAGACCGGCGGCGGTTTGGGCAACCGAACAGCCGAAACCGCGTTCCCATCGACGGACAGAAAGCTCGAATCGGCGGCCCAACGAACGACGATCCGGTGCCAGTCGGCCGCGTTCCAATCCGCTGTCGGCGCCGTCATCGTCGCCCCGGCGATGGTTACGTCCAGCCGTCCGTTCGCTTCCCGAATCGTCAGCAGATCGGCCAGGGCGAGCAGGTCGTGCGCGGGTCGGGCAGTCGCGTCGGGACCGAGCCACGCGTTTGGTCCCTCGGTCGCCCACTCGGGCCTGATCGAGAAGGCGAGCGTTCCGCCGGTCGGCTCGGGCGTCGGGCGCGGCCGGTTCCAGCGGTAGAACAGCTTGATCAGCGCGGCGCGGCCGGGCGGTCGCGGACCCGGCGCGGTTGGCGGGTCGAGCGGGAAGAACTGCGTCGGCGGCAGCAAACCGGTCGGCGTCCACGCGGTCAGCCGTCCGCCCGGCGACTCGCTGCGGGCGCTGGCCGGATCGTCGCGGAACGGCAGATACAGCACCGGCGATTGGGCCTGCGCCGCGCCAGTCAGCGAGAAAAAGGCCGTCAGCAGCAGGAAAAGTCGGGTCATCTGTCGCGCTCCGGTTGAAGATTGCGGCGACAGAAGCCACAGTCGGGCCATCGGCTCGGGATTGGCGGCGGCGGCCCGTTCTTATCGAATCGGAGGCAGGATGAGCGACAAAATCGGTCGGGCGCTGACCGCCGCCGGCAGCGGTGTGTGGCTGGGTGCGCTGGTGCTGCTCGGCGTCGGCGTGGCACCGGTGCTGTTCCGGCTGCTGCCGCGCGATCTGGCCGGCGCGGTCAACGCGGTGATTTTGCACCGACTGAACCTCGTCGAAGCGGTGTCAGCCGGCTTGATCGTGCTCGGTTTGGCCGTCCGTTGGATCGGCGGCGACCGGTCGCGGCGGTGGATGATCGACGCGGCGCTCGCCGTTGGGCTAATCGGGCTGCTGGCCGTGTACGCCGGACTCTGGGCGCCGGAGCTGAACGGGCTGCGGGCGCTGCTCGACACGTCCGCCGCCGCGAAAGCGCGGTTCGACACGCTGCACCATGGGTACACGAAACTCGTCGGCGTGAACGTGTTCCTCTCGCTTGGGCTGCTGGTGCGAACGGCGACCGCTCAGCCTTTCTTCGGCCGCTCGAACGTCCCGCCGCGCTCGGCGTAGGTCGTGTTGAGCACGCCTTTGTCGAGCGAGGCGATATACGCGAGCACGTGCTGTCGGTTGACGCCCAAATCGCCCTTACCGAGCCGGGCTTTTGAGGCGACATCAACCGTCGAACCGCTCGAGTCACCTGAGCCGATGGTGATCGTCACGTCGTCGATGAACGGCGAAAGCGGCGCCCGCGCCTCGCAGCGGATCACGCCAACGTCCGGCAAGCGCTCGACCGTTTTCCATCGGTGCAGCCGGTCAACCGCTTCGATGGCGATGGCGAACATCTGCCTCGGCGAACGCTCGTAGGTTCGCGTTCGCAGCTCGGGATCGTCGTGGTTCGGCCGTGTCTCGGCGCCGCTGTGGGTCAAGCCGTGGAGCAGGTGATTCAGAAAGGTCGGCATCTCGGTCGGCATCTGTGGGACAGGAAAGGGCTGCCGATTCAACGCAAAAGCGCCCGACTTCGGTGCCGAAGCCGGGCGCTTTCTGTTCAACTCGACCGGAGCGACTCCTTGACGACCAGCAGGTCGCGGTAGGTCGGCAGCGGCCCGAGGTCGTCGGCGACGACTTTTTCGAGCTGATCGGTCGACTTGCGGACGGCCGTCATCGCCGGGATGATGTGGTCGCGCATGTGGTGCGCCTTCTCGTGGAGCGACTCGCCGCCGAGTTCAGCGTTCTGCCGGACCAGCGTGTCGAGCGCGTCGGCCAGGTCGTTGACCAATCCGTTGACCTCGGCCAGTGTCCGGCCAACCCCGGCTGCGTCGAGTCCGAGCCCTTTTGCCCGGTCGGCGACGGCCAGCAGATCGTTCATGTAGCGAACCGCCGCTGGCAGAATCATCGTCCGGGCGATGGTCGCCGTCGTCTCGCCCTCGATGTTGATCGTCTTGAAATACTGATCGAGCGCGATCTCGAGCCTTGATTCCAGCTCGCGACCGGACAGCACATGATACCGCTCGAACAGGGCGACGTTCTTCTCATCGGTCAGGTGCGGCAGCGCGTCGAGCGTGTTCTTGAAGTTGAGCAACCCGCGCTTGGCCGCTTCCTCGTGCCACGACTCGTTGTAGCCGTCGCCGTTGAAGACGACCCGCTTGGCGGTCTTGATCTCCTTCGACAACAGCGATTGCAGCGCTTCCTCGAACCGCTTGCCATCGGCCAGCGACGCTTCGAGTTCGGTGCACATCTGGTCGAGCGCTTCGGCCATGATCGTGTTCAGCACGACC
>JBBSVG010000574.1:0-2734 GCA_038233775.1 Bacteroidota bacterium
AGCACGTCACGCTGTGGGTGTTCTCGAACGACAACCGCTCGCGCGACCCGCAGGAAGTCAGCCAGTTGCTCGGTTTGTTCGCCCGAGAAGCGCGGCTGTTGGCCCAAGACCCGCGCATCCACGCCAACGCCGTGCGGGTCAAGGTCGTCGGCCAGATCGAGGATTTCCCCGACGAGGTGCGCGGCGCGCTGCGCGATCTCGAATCGCTGACCGAGACGTACGACGGGATGCTGCTGAACATCGCCGTCGGCTACGGCGGTCGCGAGGAGATCGTCGATTCGGTCCGCGCGCTGATCAGGACGGAAGCGAAAGCCGGTCACACGCCCGAACAGATTGCCGAGCGGATCGACGCCGACGCCATCGGGCGCCACCTGTACACGGCCGGTGCGCCCGACCCCGATTTTGTGATTCGCACCTCGGGCGAGGTCCGGTTGAGCGGCTTCTTGCTCTGGCAGACGGCTTACAGCGAGTTCTACTTCTGCGACGCCTACTGGCCGGAGTTCCGCAAGGTCGATTTCCTCCGAGCGCTGCGGAACTTCCAGGCCCGCGAGCGCCGCTTCGGCCGCTGATTTTTTTCCGCTATGGACGCCCTGTTGACCGAGCCGCTGACCGATCCGCTGGGGATCGGTGCGGCCGATCCGGGTCGGCCTGAGCCGCTATCCGCTCGCGTGCTGCGGCCGCTCGGCGTCTCGACGTTCGAGCGCAAAGGCAAACCGGCCCGGCGCGGATTGGTCTCGGTTCGGCTCGAAGACGGGTCCGGGACGCTGCTCATCACGCTCTGGGAGCCGTGGGCCGAACTCGGCGTGCTGCTCTGGGACGGCGCCCGGCTGAACCTGTTTGGGCTGACGATGGACGGCGCCGCCGCCGACGGTCGCGCCTCGGCCGGCTGGCGCTCGTGGGTCGTCGTCGAGCCGGACCAACTGATCGACGCCTCGGAACTGGCCGCCTGCGACGCGCACCCGGCCGTTCATGTGCTCAACAAACTCGTCCCCAGACGGACGACGAGCGCGGCGACGGTCCACGGCCGATTGGTCAACGCGCTCGTCCCGACGGCGATTGCGGGCGGCGACTTCGATCCGGCTTGCACCGCCGCGCTGGCCGAGTTGCAACTCGACCTGATCACGCTCCACCGGGGCGGCGCGGCCCGACTGGCGGTCGGCGATCTGTTCGCCGAAACGGCCGAGTTCGACGGCCTTGCGACGATGCGCGAGAACGCCCGGCAATGCACCAACCGGATCGGCCGAACGCTCGCGCCGCTGGTCGCCGGTGCCGCTGGACACGATCTGGAGACGACGTATCTCGCGCCGGAAGTCGGTTTGCAGGGTCGGCTCGACCTGCGAATTGACGGGGCGGACGGGCGGCGGCACGTCGTCGAGATCAAGGCGGGCAAGGCGCCCGGCGGCCCGGCGCGGCAGTCGCACGCCGCGCAGGTCCACGCCTACGACCTGATGCTCCGCTGCGCCCACGGCTCGGCCGGGCTCGGCGACCGGCATCTGCTCTACGCGCAGGACGACAAGGAGCCGCTGCGCGACGCCTCCGGCTCGATCTGGTCAGCGCCGAAACTGTTGATGCGGCGGAACCTGATGGTCGCCTTCGAGCGCGACCTGTGCCTGTTCGACGAAGCCGCCCGGCGCCGCTGGATTCCCCGACCCGACACGGCGGCCGATCTCGCCGCGACGGGTGCGCCGGACGACCGGGCGCCGCTGCCCGCCGGACCCGTGACCGTCGGCGCGCTGCCCAAGTGGCTGCAACCGTCGGCCCGCGAACTGGCGAGTCGATTGACGCCGGCGCCGGGCGACGCGGTTCGGTCGGCCGCGCAGGCGTATTATGCGGCGCACGTCGGCTTCATCGAACGCGAACGACAACTCGCCAAAGCCGAGTTCTCGCATCTCTGGCGACACACACCCGACCAAAAAGCCGCCGCCGCGACCGCGCTTGTCAGTCTGAGGCTTGTCTCGTCCGATCCCACGGCCCGGACGGCGACGTTCGGCCTCGCCTCGCCGCCGGAAGGCCGATTCCGCTCGGGCGACGCGCTGTTGCTCTACGAACTCACCGCCGACGGGCCGACCCACGGCCAGTTGCACAAGGCCGGCCTCGCGCGTCTCGACCGAACGTCGCTCACGCTCGCTTTCCGCCACGGTCTGCCCGACGGATTGGCCGATCCGGCCGCGCTGCCCGAGCGCTGTTTCGCCGTTGAGCCTGATTATCTCGACGTGACCTCGCGCCGGGCGCAGGGGACGCTTTATGGGTTCCTCGGCCAGAGTCGAGAGCGGCAGGCGCGGCTGCTCGGGCTGCGTCCGCCTCGCGTTCGACACGAGTACGACCCGCCCGCGCCGCTGCCGAACAGGCTGAACGATGAAAAACTCGATCTGCTGCGGCGGATTCAGCAAGCGGAAGATTACCTGCTCGTTCAGGGTCCGCCCGGCACCGGCAAGACGGAATTGCTGGTTCAACTCGTGGTCGAACTGCTGCGCGACCCGACCGAGCGGCTGCTGATCTCGACGTTCACCAACCGCGCGCTCGACAATCTGCTGATCAAGCTGCGAAAGCGCGGCGTCGAGTTCATCCGGCTGGGCAACGCGGAAGCGACCGACGAAACGCTGCGCGACGCGCTGCTCGCCCGACGCACCGCTGGGCTGACTCCGGCCGACGCCGAGGCGACCTTGACCGGCTGCCGCGTGTTCGCCGCGACGACCTCGGCCGCCGCCGGAAACCCGGTGTTTGAGCTGCTCGA
>JBBSVG010000575.1:0-2733 GCA_038233775.1 Bacteroidota bacterium
AGCGTGAACGCATCGGCCAGCACCTGACACGGGTGCGACTTGTCCGTTAAGGCGTTGATGACCGGGATCGAGGCGTACTCGGCGAGTTCTTCGAGTTCGGCGTGATCGAACAGCCGGGCGACGATGCCGTCGCAGAAGCGCGACAGGACTCGGGCCACGTCGCGGGCTTTTTCGCGGTTTCCGAGGCCGACTTCCTGATCGGTCAGCACGACCGAGTGGCCGCCGAGTTGATAGACGCCGACCTCGAACGAGACCCGCGTCCGCAGCGACGGCTTCTCGAACAACAGCGCCAGCGTCTTGCCCTTCAACGGCTTGGACGAGAACACATCGAGTCTTGGTCGAAGCTCATCGCCGGGAAACAGCGGGCCGACGGGCGCGGTGCCTTTCAGCTTGTGCGTCAGCGCGAACAGGGCGGACAGCCCGGCGGGGGTGAAGTCGGTCAGCGCCAGCAGATCGGTCATGGAAGCGAAAATCAGAGGGAAAAGAAACGCGAACGTCAACCTTCGGCCAGCGTCCGGCGCAAGATGGCGACGGCTTCCTGCACCTCGGTCTCGCTCACGACGAGCGGCGGCAGCAGGCGGATCACCCGGTCGCCGGAGGTGCCGACGAGCAGCCCGTTCACCGCTAATTTGCGGGCCAGATCGCCGGCCGTGACGGTCGCGTCGAACTCGATCCCGATCATCAGCCCGCGCCCGCGCACCTCGACGATGCGCGGGTCGCTCAGCTCGCGAAGCCAACCGCGCAGTTGCTCGCCGCCGACGGCGGCGTGGTCCATCAGCCCGGTCGAGAGCACTTCCTCGATCACGCGCTTGGCGACCGACGTGACGAACGGGCCGCCGCCGAAGGTCGAGCCGTGCTCGCCGTAGCCGATGGCCTCGGCGACAGGGCCGCGAAACAGCGCCGCGCCGATGGGCAACCCGTTCGCCAGCCCTTTCGCCATGCAGACGACATCGGCCCGAATCCCGGCCGCTTCGTGGGCCAGAAACGTCCCGGTCCGACCCATGCCCGACTGGATCTCGTCGGCGATCAGCAGCACGCCGCGCTCGGTCAGCAGCGCTCGCAGTCGTTGCAAGAACTCGGTCGTGAACACCTGAATCCCGCCCTCGCCCTGGATCGGCTCGATCAGCACCGCGACGGTTCGGTCGTTGATCGCCGCCTCGACGGCTTCAACCGTTCGCTCGACATGAACAAAACCGGGCACGAGCGGCAGGAACGGCTTCTGATACTTCGCTTGGGCCGTCGCCGTCATCGCGCCGAACGTCCGGCCGTGGAACGAGCCTTCAAACGAGATGAACTCGAACTTGCCCTGCGCTTGGCCCCACTTGCGCGAGATCTTCAGCGCGGTTTCGACCGCTTCGGCGCCGGAGTTGGTGAAAAACACCCGCTCCATTCCGGTCGTTTGGGTGAGCAACTCGGCCAGCGCGACCTGTTGCGGCGTGTAATAGAGGTTCGACGTGTGGATCAGCCCGGTTGCGCCTTGCTGGATCGCCGCGACGACGGCCGGGTGGCCGTGGCCTAAGATCGTGACCGCGATTCCGCCCAAGAAATCGAGATATGACTTGCCGTCGATGTCGGTCACGCGGCAGCCGTGTCCGCTGGTCAGCACGACCGGGAACCGCTTGTACGTCTGCACCAGCGCCCGGCTCTCGGCCTGAACGACAGCGTCCATCTGCGTCGGCATCTCAACTTCGGTCATGGTCGAACAGGCAAAGGTGAGCGGTTGATCTTCAGCGGACCTACATATAATCGGTAGGATGCGTTCTGGATATCAAACGTGCCGTCGCTGATGACGAGCGAATCGCCCGGCACGTCGCCGCTGCCATTCGGTCCGATCCGAACGAACGTCCCATTGAACCGCCCGAGGAACTGGCTCGCGCCCGACTCCACCGCCCGCAATGTCGTGACGGTGACTTCACCGCGACGGAGTTCGTAGCGCTTGTTCGTTTCGCCGAGTCCAGCGGAATAACTGAGAAACAGAGACTTTCTACCCGCTGGGGTCAGCACCATCGGCAGGCGAGGCGCCGTGTCGAATCCGAAAAAGATCGACAAGTTGCGAGACGCGAGTGCAGGTCCAAGTTCATGCAGCGGATACGCTTGCAGCGCGGCCAGTCGCGGGCTTGCCGTGGGCGTATCGTACCAGTAGGCCGATGTTTCGTTGAAATCCGATGCCGCAAAGGTGTAGAACGTGTTCTGGGCGCCGTCGATGGTGAAGCTGATCTGGCCGGTCGTTCCCTCAGGCAGATTCACCGTTGGCGCGGAGTCAATCGGTGCGGTGAGTTGATCGTCTTTGCAACCGGCGGCGACGAGCAGCAGGCCGAGGACAAGCGGGGTGAGTGGAATCCGTCGCATGGTTGGCTCCTGCGATGATGGGGTGGTTAACCGGCAAGAAAGGTGGTGCCGCCGGCCGGGTCGGTCAGGGCGTGCGGGCGCCGACCGTCGAGCAGCCGGACGCGGCCGACGCCGGAGCGAACCGTTTCGAGCGCGCTCTGGACTTTCGGGATCATCCCGCCGGAGATCGTCCCGTCGGCGAGCAAGCGCGCGGCGGTCGAACTATCCAGTTCGAGCAGGACGGCGCCGCCGGTGTCTTTCACGCCGGGCACGTCCGATAAATACAGCAACTCCGCCGCGCCGAGCGCACGGGCGACGGCCGCCGCCGCGCCGTCGGCGTTGATATTCAGCACCTCGCCATCGGCCGCATCGACGGCCCGCGGCGCGACGACCGGGCCGAACCCA
>JBBSVG010000576.1:0-2715 GCA_038233775.1 Bacteroidota bacterium
GCGCAGCCGCGCCAACCCGGTCGCATAGACCTGCGTCACGACGACCGCGCCGGGTCCGGTGCCGATCCCGACCCCGGCTTGCGTCCAGTCGGGTTTGAGCAGGTTGGCCCGGTGACCGGGCGAATCGAGCCAGCCTTGCACGGTTCGCCGGGCGAAAGCGGCCGGATCGGTCACGCCGTCGGAGTGCGTTTCGGCGTAGATGTTCTCGCCGACCGGTCCGACGAACGTCGGCGCGGCAGTCGCGACCCGGTCGGTCGGCGAGCGGCCTTCCGGCGAGATGTGGCCGATATAATGCAGCGTGATCTGGTCGCCGGAATGCGCGGCGGCGGCGCGGGCGAGGTCGGTGTCGTCGGCCAGTCGGCTCAGTCCATGCTCGGCCCGGACGCGGTTGACCTCGGCCGAAACGAGCGCCACAAGCGGTTGGCTGAACTCGGGCGACGGAACCGGCGCCCCGGCGAACGTCTGTAGCGCCGCCGGTTGCCCGTGCGCCCCGCCGCAGCCAACAAGCAGCATCAACCCGACCATCGCTCCGATCTGTCGCAGCGTCATCTGTTTCTCCTTTTCTGATGCTGACGAACCATCACACGCTCCGGGCCGTCGTGGCCGATTTAGGGCCGAAATTGGTCGGCTGCACGATTGGGTCGGCTTGGAGTCAGACGGAAGCGGAACTAACGCTCGGTCTGACGGGTCCAGACGGTACGGAAACGTCGCTCGCGTTCAGTTGCGCGGCGAAGCTGAACGCGCTTGTGCTCCGCCCCGGCGTCCATCGCGCCCGACGAAACACGGTCGAGCTGTTCGACGGACTGCCCGGCGCCACGCTCGGCGCCCTCACGCTCGACCCAGCCGACCGAATCGTCACGCTCGCGCTGAGTCCACCCGAACACGGTCGCTTGGTCATGCACCTGTTCGGCCCGAGGGCGAACGTCTTCTGGCTCGACCCGACCGGCCGCATCCGCGACGCCTTCTTGGCCGCCGACGACCTGCGCGACCTCGCCTACGCGGCGCCCCGTGCGACGGCGCCCGACCCGACCGCCGACGGTCCGCTGGTCAAAACGCTCGTCCGGCGCGACCCGACGCTTGGGCCGACGCTGGCCCGCGAGATCGCCTTTCGCTTGGGCTGGGCGGACGACCGACCGATGGCATCGCTGTCGGATGCGGAGCGCAAGCAACTCGCCGACGCGCTCGCGGCGTTGCACGTCGAACTGGCCGTGCCGCGACCGACCATCGACGAGGATGCCGACGGCGTTGCCGTCTCGTTCTCGCTCGTCCCGCTCTCGCACCGCGCCGCCGCCGGTTTGACGCCCGTTTCGCAGCCCAACGGCGTCGCCGAAGCGGTCCGCGTCTTCATCGGCCGACGGTTGGGCGCGGAGAGTTTGCACGAAGCGCGGGTCGGGCTGATTCGTCGGCTGGGTCAGCGGATTGGCCGGACCGAGCGGGCGCTGGAGCGGCTGACCGAGACGCTCCTCACCTCCGACCGGGCCGAGCGCTACGAACGCTGGGCGTCGCTGCTGATGGCGCAACCCGACCGCGTCCCGCCCGGCGCAACTGAGGCAACGCTCGTCGATTGGTTCGACGCCGATGGCGGCGAGGTCGTCGTTCCGCTGGTTGAGCCGCGACTGTCGCCGATCCAGAACGCCGAGCGCTACTTCGCCAAAGCACGACATGCTCGGGCCGCCGAGGCCGCGTCGCTCGTCCGGCACGGCGAAACCGAGCGGCAGTTGGTCGAGTTGTCCGCGATCCGCGACGAGGCCGAATCGTGTCGCACCCGAACCGAGTTTCTCGCCTTCAGCAAGCGCCACGACGCCGCGCTGCGATCTTTGACCGGCGGCGACGAGGATTCCGCGCCGACGATCCCGTTTCGCCGCTGGACGGTGGCTGGCGGGTTCGAGGTTTGGGTCGGCAAGAACGCCGCGCAGAACGATCTGCTGCTGACCCGTCACGCCAAACGCGACGACCTCTGGTTCCACGCCCGCGACATCGGCGGCTCGCATGTCATCCTGCGGACCGGTTCGGCGGCTGGCGTGCCGTCCAAAGCGGCGGTCGAGGCGGCGGCGGCGCTGGCCGCGTGGTTCAGCCAAGCGCGAGGCACGCCGCTGGTCGCGGTGCAGATGACCGAGCGGAAGTACGTCCGCAAGAAGCGCGGCGCGGCGCCCGGCGCGGTCACGCTCGAGCGCGAGCAAGCGGTGCTGCTGGTTCAACCCGCGATGCCGACTGCATAGAACCGGCTGCGGCGGCGATATATTCACCCCGTCAGCCAGCGCCCGAGCGGCGGTTCTATCCACAGACAGCAAAAAGGTGAGACGATGGCGAAAGGCGGATTTCCTGGAATGGGCGGCGGGATGCCGGGCGGCATGGGCGGGATGATGAAGCAGGTCCAGCAGATGCAGGAAAAGATGGCCCGCGTGCAGGACGGGCTCGCCAGCCGGACGGTCGAGGCCGAGTCGGGCGGCGGGATGGTTCGGGCCGTCGTCAACGGCAAGCAGGAGCTGATGTCGATCAAGATCAACCCCGAGGTCGTCGACGCGTCCGACCCCGAGATGCTCGAAGACCTCGTCCTTTCGGCCGTCAACCGGGCGCTGACGGCGGCGTCCGACATGGCGCAGGCCGAGATGGCAAAGGTCACCAGCGGGATGCTCCCGCCCGGCATGAACCTGCCGGGGTTTTGAAGAAGCTGTCAGCGGTCAGCTATCGGCTGTCAGCGAACGGCAAGAAAGA
>JBBSVG010000577.1:0-2710 GCA_038233775.1 Bacteroidota bacterium
GCATCCACGCCCGGCACCGCGTTCGGCACGGCGAGGCCGAAAACCGGATCGGGCGTCGTCTCGACAGTGTCCAACTCGCCGGTCAGGATCGCTTGGACAATGCGCCGGGTGCTCGGCAGATCGATCCGCTTGCCGGTCCCGTAGGCGCCGCCCGTCCAACCCGTATTGACCAGCCAGACGGTCGCGTTGTGCCGACGCAGCTTGTCGCCGAGCATTCCGGAATAGACGGTCGGGTGCAGCGGCAAGAACGGCGCGCCGAAGCAGGCCGAGAACGTCGCCGTCGGCTCGGTCACGCCGCGTTCGGTCCCGGCAACTTTGGCCGTGTAGCCCGAGAGGAAATGGTAGCGCGCCTGCGCCTCGGTCAGCTTCGCCACCGGCGGCAGCACGCCGTAGGCATCGGCCGTGAGGAAGATCAGGTTCGACGGGATGCCGCCCAGGCCGTCTGGAACGTGGTTCGGGATCATCTCGAGCGGATACGAGGCTCGCGTGTTCTCCGTGATCGACGTGTCGTTGAAATCGACCGAGCCGTCCAGCGCGACGACGACGTTTTCGAGAATCGTCCCCTGTTGCCGGGTCGTGGCGTAGATCTCCGGCTCGCTCTCGGCGGTCAGCTTGACGACTTTGGCGTAGCAGCCGCCCTCGAAGTTGAACACGCCCGTGTCGCTCCAGCCGTGCTCGTCGTCGCCGATCAGCCGCCGAGTCGGGTCGGCAGAGAGCGTCGTCTTGCCGGTGCCGCTCAGGCCGAAGAAGACGGCCGTGTCGCCCGCTTCGCCGATGTTGGCCGAGCAGTGCATCGGCATCACGCCCCGGTCGGGCAAGAGCGTGTTGAGGATCGAGAAGACGCTTTTCTTCACCTCGCCGGAGTAGCGCGTCCCGCCGATGATGACCAGCCCGCGATCATAGCGGACGGCGATGAACGTCGGCGAGTTGAGCCCGAACTCGCGAAAGCGGTCGCCGAGCGCCAAATGCGGCGCGTGGAGCACGGTCACGTCGGGCCGGAACTCGGCCAACTCGCCCGACTCGGGGCGACGGAACATGTTCGAGGCGAACAGGTTGTGCCACGCGTCCTCGTTGATGACCCGGACGCCCAGCCGGTGCTCCGGGTCGGCGCCCGCCCATGAATCGCGGACGAACAGCTCGGCCCGACTCGCCAGATGCGTCGTGACCTCGTCGAGCAGCCGGTCGAAGTGCTGCGCCGAGAGCGGCTGGTTGACCTTGCCCCAGCTCATCTGCTCGACCCAGCGCCCTTCCTTGACGATGAACTTGTCTTTCGGCGAGCGGCCGGTGTGCGGCGTGGTCAGCACGGCCAGCGGACCGCCTTCGGTCTGCGTGCCTTCGCCGCGCCTGACGGCAAAGTCGTAGAGCGCCTCGGGCGAGAGGTTCCAATGGACGGTTCCCCGAGGCGAGAGCAACTCGGCCGGCAGGGTCGGGTGTGCAGCGGCGGTGGCGACGTGGGACATGGGTCGGACCCTTCGGTCTGAAACGGTGAGATTAAGGGCAGCGACCGAGTCGGGCGGACCCGGCACGGATGGATATGCAAATCCGTGCAAAGTCAACGCAGACCGGGGGTTGCCGCCGAAGTCGATATGCGGTAAGATAGCCCGGTTAGGCCGATTTGCCAACCGGAACCGCCCCAAACCGATACTTTCACCGATGGAACCGATTCCACAAAATGACCAACCGCACCGCTTGGAGAAAGCGGCGTCGGGATAAGCGTCGATTGCGCTGAAACATAGCCGTCCGGCAGCCGGACAGCGGGCCGCGCGGCGGAAACCGGGGCGGCGATATCGAATATCGGCGGGTCAGGCGGTCAGGCGGGCGGCGGGGAGGCGGAAGCCGAAGGTTGAGCTGACGCCGGGTTTGCTCTCGACGATCAGCGTCCCGCCGTGCGCCTCGACCAAGTGCTTGACGATGGCGAGCCCGAGGCCGGTGCCGCCGACTTCGCGGGAGCGCGACCGGTCCACTCGGTAAAACCGCTCGAACACGCGGGGCAACTCGTCGGCGGCGATGCCGATGCCGGTGTCGGCGACGCGCACCTCGGGTCCGGCGGGCGTCTGGACGGTCGTCAGGCGGACCTCGCCGGGGTCGCGGTTGTACTTGATCGCGTTCTCGACCAGATTCGTCAGCACTTGGCGCAGCCGGTCGCGGTCGCCAAGCGCCTCGACGGTCGGACCGGGTTCGACGACGAGCGACACGCGCCGCCCCTCGGCCAGCGGTCGGAGTTCGTCGGTGATGGTGCGGACGAGCGCGGTCAGGTCGAAGTAGCGCGGACTGAGCCGGAGTTCGCCGCTCTCGATCCGGCTGATCTCGATCAGATCGGTCAACAGCGCGTTGAGTCGGCCGGTCTGTTTGAAGGCGCGGGCGAGGAAGTCGCGGTTGACCTTCGGATCGTCGATGGCACCGTCGAGCAGCGTCTCGATGAACCCCTGGATCGCGGCCAGCGGCGTGCGGAGTTCGTGCGAGACGTTGCCCAGAAACTCGGAGCGGACCCGTTCGAGCCGCTGCAACCGGGTGATGTCGTCGCCCAGACGGGTCGCAACCTCGTTCAGCGCTTGACCCAACTGACCGACCTCGTCGTGGCCGGTCACCGGAGCGCGGCGGGCAAGGTCGCCTGAAGCGACGGCGCGAGCGGTCAGCCCGATCTCGCGTAGCGGCGCCGTCAAGCGGTTCGCCAGCCAAGCGCCAAGCAACCCGGTCAGCGCCAGCAACC
>JBBSVG010000578.1:0-2708 GCA_038233775.1 Bacteroidota bacterium
AAGACCGTCGGCTGATCGAGCAGTACCGCAACACCACCAACGAAACAGAGGCGACCCGGCGCGGCGCCGCGTTGGCCGAGCGCGCCGTCGGGATCAAACAGTCGGTCGACAGGCAGAAGCTCGCGCTCTACGGCGGACTCGGCCTTGCTGGCGCCGCGTATCTGTGGAGCGTGGCCGACGCGTGGCTGGTCGCGCCGAAGGGCGGCTACCGCGACCGGCGGATCGACCCCAAAGTCATCCTCGCCCCGTTTCTGGCCGAGAACCGGACCGGGCTACAACTCCAGATCACGTTCCGATGAAAACCACCCTTGCCCTTCTCGCGCTGATGTTGCTCGGCGCCGGGTGCTACTCGTCGCCGGTGGCTGATTTCGAGCGCGACAGCCCGTACGATCTGGGCAACCCGAACCTGCCGCCGACCGATGTGAAGGCGGTGGTGTACAACGAGGATCGGTTCCTTATCTCGTGGACCCATATCGCCCAGGGCGCGATTGGCGCCGTCGTCGAGCAACAGATCAACGACGGGCCATTCACGAAAGTCGGCGAGGTGAGCAACTTCGGCACCTTCGTCTTCACGACCATCCCGGCGCCGGGCCGCTACGTTTTCCGCGTCGCCGCCGAGCGGGCCGACCACTCGTTTGGCCCGTATGGTTACGCCGACACGCTCTCGACGAACACGCCGCCCACGTTCGTCGCCGCGACGGTGATCGATGCGGCCACGTTCGGCGTCTCGTGGGGAACGACGAACAAGTGGGTCTCGACGGTCATCGTCGAGATGAAGCGGGACAATCAGCCATTCGTCGAGGTGGCGCAGGTCGAGCGCAATGTCCGGTTTGCCCCGGTCTCGCTGCCCGGCCCCGGTTCGTACACCTTCCGCGTCGCCTCGCAGTCAACGGACGGCTTGCGCGGTCCCTACCGGTACACCGGCACCTTCACCACCGTCTTCCCGCCGCTGACGGTGGCGGCGACGCAGCTCGACAACGCGACCTTCGGCGTCTCGTGGAGCGGCGTGCTGCCGTGGACGAGCGCGGTGCGGGTCGAGCGAAAGCGGGACAACGAGCCGTTCGTGCTGGTCGGCGAAGTCGAGGTCGGCGTCCGGTTCCTGCCGGTCCCGATCTCCGGTCCCGGTTCGTACACCTTCCGCGTCACGCCGAGACTGACCGACGGCAGCCTCGGGCCGCCGAGCACGACCGGAACATTCACGGTCCGCTGATGATCGCCCGAAGCAGCGCTTTCCACCCTTTGCCTCGACCGATGACGCTCCCGGTCCGCCGCTTGGTCGGCTTGCTGCTGCTTGCGCTGCCCGGTGTGGCTCGCGCCCAATCGGGCTACCTGAAACTGACGGCGCCGGTCGATACGATGCTCGTCGTCGTCGATGACGATCTGGCGCACTTTCGCCGACTGATCAGCGGCGATTCGCTCGAACTCTCGGCCGGAACCCACCGAATCGCGGTTGCCAGCAAGCGAAGCTACGATTTCCTGTTTCGCCCGACGAGTCCGGCCGGTCGCACGCTGACCCAGCCGATCCCGCTGACGATGCGCAAGCCGGGCAGCAATCCCGATGTCAGCTACGTTTTCCAGAGCAGCTACCCGCGATTGGTCTGGGGCGGCAACCTGCTGGTCGTGACCGATTACGATTCGGACATCTATATCGACGGCCGCTTCGCCGGTCGCGGTCAGGTCAAGCTCGACACAACGGCCGGGACGTACCGGGTTCGGACCGAAAACGCGATAGCCGGCAGCAGCGAACAGCGCGTCGTCGTGCGGCGCGACCGGTTGTGGGTGACCGAGATGTTCAACAAGCCGGACAAAGGGCGGGTCCGCCGTTGGAGCTGGCTGCCCGGCGGCGGCCAATGGGTCAAGAGCCAGCCGCTTAAAGCGACGGCGATGGTCGGGCTGACGACGGTCGGCATCGGCGGCATCGTCGCGGGTGCGGGCTCGCTCCACTCGAAAAGCGAGGTACTCTCCGACGACGAGCTGAACCGCCTGCTCCAGCAATACCGGGAGAGCCGCAACACGACGCTCACGACCCAGATCGGCGTCACGCTCGCCCGTCAAGCCGACCTCGCCCGAGAGGACGCCCGCAGTCGAAAGCTGCTCTACGGCGGCATCGGGCTGGCCGGCGCCGCGTATCTGTGGAGCGTGGCCGATGCTTGGTTGGTCGCGCCGAGAGGCGGCTACCGCGACCGACGCATCGATCCCAAAGTCATCCTCGCCCCGTTTCTGGCCGAGAATCGCACCGGGCTGCGCCTGCAGATCGCATTCCGATAAAGCCGCGTTTGCCCCTTTCGGATCAGCAAAAAGCCCCGTCCGGCAGTTGCCGAGCGGGGCTTTTTGGTCAGCACGACTGAGACTACATGGTGCCGGTCGAGTCGGACATCATGCCGTTCATCCCCATCTTGTGGACGTTGCCGGCCGGCACCTCGATGTAGGCCGTCTTCGTCGCCGTCATCCCCGGCCCCATCGTGTACTTGCCGTTGGTGACGTACTTGTCGAAGCCCGAACCGTCGAGCTTCGTCAACGGTCCGCCGACCGTCACGCGGTCGCCCTTGTTGACGTCGATCATGCTCTCGGCGCCGCCGGTCTTCATCCCGACGAACATGACCCGGTTGTTGTCCGAGCGGAGGAAGAACCCCTCGTCGTACGGGACCGACTCGACCACACCGCTCATCTGCACGTTCTTGCCGTAGTAGCTGTCGTACGGCTCGTTG
>JBBSVG010000579.1:0-2701 GCA_038233775.1 Bacteroidota bacterium
ACACGTTCGACGATGTCGAGATCGAGAAGTCGAACATCCTGCTGATCGGGCCGACCGGGACCGGCAAGACGCTGCTTGCCCAGACGCTCGCCCGCGTGCTCGACGTGCCGTTCTCCATCGCCGACGCGACCGCGCTGACCGAGGCGGGCTACGTCGGCGAGGATGTCGAATCGATCTTGGCGCACCTGCTACAGGCGGCGGACTACAACATCGAGCGGACCGAGCGCGGGATCATCTACATCGACGAGATCGACAAGATTGCGCGCAAGTCGGACAACGCCTCGATCACCCGAGATGTCTCGGGCGAAGGCGTGCAGCAGGCGCTGTTGAAGCTGCTCGAAGGCACCGTCGCCGGTGTTCCGCCGAAGGGCGGGCGGAAGCACCCAGAGCAATCGCTGGTCAACATCAACACGAAGAACATCCTGTTCATCGTCGGCGGCGCGTTTGAAGGGCTGGAAAAAATCATCTCGCGCCGCGTCCTTTCGGGCGGGATGGGCTTCGGCTCGGACATCAAGCGCAAGACCGACGAGGGCGCCCGCGACATCTTCCGCCACGTCGAGCCCGACGATCTGCTGAAGTTCGGTCTGATTCCCGAACTGATCGGCCGCTTGCCGGTGCTGACGACGCTCGAACCGCTCGACGAGCCCGCGCTGAAGGACATTCTGCTGCGCCCGCGAAACGCGCTCGTCAAGCAGTACCAGAAGCTGTTCCGCATGGAAGGCGTCGAACTGAGCTTCGAGGACGCGGCCATCGACCGGATCGTGGCGAAGGCGATGGCCCGAGGCACCGGCGCCCGTGCGCTCCGCTCGATCATCGAGGGCTTGATGCTCGACATCATGTACGCCCTGCCCGGTCGCCGCGACGTGACGCACTGCATCATCACCGACCGGGTCGTCGATAGCCGGGCCGAGCCGCTCTACGTCCACGAGGACGGGAAGAAGTCGGCCTGAACTGCGCCGCTGCCGCCTGACCGCCTGCGGGCGGCTCTGCCCCGAGATCGTCGGGTTTGGTCTCGAAGAATCGCCGAGCGTGACAGCGAACGGCTTGGGCGACTGGCAGGCATAGATCGGAAAAGGTGATGCCCACCACGATACGGGAAATCCTTCGGCTGCTGACGGCCGACGGTTGGGAAGAGGTCCGACAGAAAGGGTCTCACCGACAGTTCAAGCACCCTACGAAGCCGGGCACCGTTACCGTCGCGGGCACACCGGCGACGGATCTTCCACCGGGTACGCTCAACAACATTCTGAAACAGGCGGGGTTGAAGCAGGAGGGTCGGAAATGAGATACGCCGTGGTGATCGAGAAGGGGCCGACGAGCTGGGGCGCGTATGTGCCCGACCTGCCGGGCTGTGTGGCGGCGGCTCGGACGCGGGCAAAGGTCGAGCAGTTGATCCAAGAGGCTATTGAGTTCCATCTGGAGGGGATAGAGGACGAGCAGTCACGACGTCCCCGCAGTCGCGTCCAGTACGTTGACGTCAGCGTCCCGCGAAAGCGCAATCACCCGTCAGCCGCCGCCCATGCTTGACCCGAACGCCGAGTGCCTCGATGCGGCCGACGAGGAAGCCGGATTGAAGATTATGGGAAACGTGCTTGTCGCGTTCCGGCCGACCGGGCTTGCGGGCGGTGCAACGGAGCCGCGACTACCTGGCAGGCGATGGGCTTTCGGCTGGTTCGGCTCCTAAGCGGACGGCGACTGCGCCACCAACTTGTCAGTGCTGGTGTGCTCGACCGACACCTGACCCATCCCGCCGCGCACGTCCGACGTGCGCCTGCCCGGCTCGACTTCGTTATTGACCTTTGGATAGGTTCCTGCGAGCCTGACCCTTCCCTGAGACTCTGGCGCCTGCGGGCGGCTCTGCCCCGAGATCGTCGGCGCGGAGCCGCCCGCCTGCTGTTCGACGCCCGGCCGCCGGGTCCGCGTAGCCCAAACCGGGCGTATCTTCCCTAACTGATCCTTTTCCCACCTGATCTCCGCGTTCTCCATCATGCCGCCTCGTCGTCGCCGCTTGCCCGCTCCGCCGTCAGCCTTGCCGTTCGATCCCGACGAGCCGATGGCGCTCGATCCGTCGCTCGACCCGATGCCCGAGCCGATCCCGACGCGGCTGCCGGTCTTGCCGCTGCGTGATGTGGTCATCTTTCCGCACATGCTATTTCCGCTGCTCGTCGGTCGGGAAGCGAGCGTCGCGGCGGTCAACCGGGCGGTGGCGGGACACAAGCATCTGCTGCTCGCGCCGCAGCGGGAGGTCGGGGTCGAAGAACCGACGAAGGACGATCTCTACCGCTACGGAACGGTCGCCCGGATCGCCCAAGTGCTCCGGCTGCCGAATGGGCTGCTGAAGGTGCTGGTCGATGGACAGGCGCAGGCGCAGGTTCGCCGCTACAGCCGCGACCGCAACGGCGGGCTGACCGCCGACATCACCGTGCTCGACGGTCCGATTGCAGCCGACGACCCGGAACTCGTCGCCCTCGGCCGCACCGCCGACGATCTGTTCGGCGAATACGTCCGGCTGCACCGCTCGCTGCCGAACGAGGTGCTGATCGCCTACGAACATACCTCGGAGCCGCGCCGCAGACTCTATTTCATCGCCGCGCACCTGACCGTGCCGCTCGCCGTCAAGACGAAACTGCTGGCGACGGTCGGGCTGAACGACCAGTTCACCCAACTGATCCGGGCGCTGCGCGGCGAGGTCGAGGTGCTC
>JBBSVG010000580.1:0-2698 GCA_038233775.1 Bacteroidota bacterium
GCAGCACGCCGAGCGAGCCGCCTGCGAGCGTACCGGCCAGCAAGCCTTTGCCGAAGCCGGTGTTCGGTTCCGGGTTGGAAATCTTCATCGGAGTCCTTTTGGAATCGGGTGGTGGCTATCGAGCGGTGTCGGAATCTTCGGCCTCGGTCGGCAACTCGGGGCGACCGGCGTTGACCCAAGCGGTGTACCACAGCGAGCCGAGGTCGTGGATCGAGGCGCGAAGCCGGGCCTCAACCATCCCCGGCATCCCGGCGCGGAACCGGTCATAATACCGGTCGTTGAACGCCTCGCGAACCCGACCGCCGACTTTGCTCAGGTGTGACAGCGAATCGGCCGGGATGCCCTGTCGCGCCCGATGATCGGCCCGCAGCACGTCGTCGGCGAGCACACTGCTGTCGAGCAGGAAATCCCACGAGAAGGCCAGCGGGTTGGCGATGAACTCGGCCGGGGCGACGCCCCAATTGTACTGCGCGCTGTCGCGCTGGGCCAGATCCGATTCCCAGCGGCCGTGAATGCCTCGTTGATCGGAGTACTGCCCGTCGTAGTTGATCGAGGCGTGCAGCGGAACGTGGGCATCGGCGACGTAGTGGCCGAGGTTGGCGGCCTCCGCCTGAATCGCCCGACTGTCGCGCCGCCGCATGGCATCGGTCAACTTGGCGAGCCGCTGCTGGATGACCCATGGGACCACCCCGTAGGCCGCCAGCGAGTCGGCTGTGTAGCGCTCGACGGCGGCAGCGTAGTCTCGCGGCAGGTCGGGATACGGGTAGTGACCGTAATGCTCGAAGTCCAAGTAGTGCCGGGGCGCTTCCTCGGGATCGGAGGAGCGGCGCTGGTCGGGATCGACGGCGTGCGCCGTAATCCACGCTTGGTGTCGCTCGAAGAACGCCCGCATCGGCTCCGGCAGCGTGCCGACGGCGTGGCGATTAATCTCCCGGTGCGCCCAGAATCCCCAGCTCCAGCCCGGTTGGGCCGAGCACAAGATCAGCCCGACTGTCAGCAGCCAGGTCAGACGGTGGGGCATAGGGCGCAATCGAGCCATGGGACTCCGGGGAAATCGGCTGGAAAAACGGTGTGTCGCTCGTTAAACAAGCCATGTGCCACCTGATGTCAACGCGCCCGCGCCGCCCCGATAAGAGCGTCGGCCCGCTAAGCGGACCCACGTCGTTCAGGACGGCGCGACAGGCAGGCGACGGCGATGGGTCAGCCGTTCCGCTTCTTGTGCCGATTCTTCCGCAGGCGCTTCTTCCGCTTGTGGGTGGCAATCTTATGGCGCTTGCGCTTCTTTCCGCTCGGCATACCGATACTCTCCTGTGGTGAAAACAGAGGGACAAACAGATGTCCCGTGATGAACGACAATCGTTACGACGGCCCCAGCTTCTGGCCGTCGAGCAGGGTTTTCGCCTGACGGCCGGCCGGTGTGGCCGGGTCCAGCTCAACGGCCCGCTCCAGCGCCGTGCGTCCGGCGGCGGCCTCGCCGCGTGCGGTCTCGATCACGCCGAGGTTCAGATGGGCGATCTGGTGCGTCGGTTGGCGGCGAATCGCCTCCAACATGGCGGCGCGGGCCTCGTCGTACCGGCGCAACCGGTAGTAACAGGTGCCCATATCCACCCGCGCATCGACATCGTCCGGCGTCCGGCGGAGCACTTGCTCGTAGGCGGCGATGGCTTCGAGGTTGTCGCCCGAGTCGTGGTAGAGGTTCGCCGTCCGCAACCAGACGGCCGCCGCTTCCGGCTCCGGCGTCGTCCGGGCGATCTCACTCAGCACTCGGGCGCCGTCGCCGATCTGATCGGCTTGGACGTACAACGCGCTCAGTTGGGTGCCCAACTCGCGCCGTGCTTCCGGCGTCCGCGCCCCATCGTAGCGGGCCTGCATCTCGGCCAGTTGCGCCGTCGCTGCCGCCGGCATCGTCACGGCGACGGGTTCAGCAGGCGGCACCGGTGTCGGGCGTCTCAGTAGCCAATAACCGACGAGTCCGACCACGACCGCCAGCGGGAGCATCCACCAACCGGTCGGCAACCGTTTCGCGGTCGGCTCTGGACGCCGCAGTCGTCGTCCCGTCGATTGCGCGGCGGATTCCGCCTGTGCCGCGCCGCAGTGGGGACAGAACTTGGCGCCGCTCGGGATCGCTCGGCCGCAGTCGGTGCAGAACCGGCCCGCTGCCGCATCCATCGCCGTCGCGCTCAGCAAAGGCGCCTGACTGACCGTCTCACTTAGCTTTGCCACAGTCGCCGATGCGGAAACAACCTCAGCGCCGCAGCCGGGACAAGCGAGGTCGGTCGCCGTGAGCGGACTGCCGCAGTCCGGGCAGGAGCGGCGGGTTGCGCCGTCGGTCATTCCGGCTTCGGCTGGCTCATCAGCCGATCCACCGCCACTTTGAACTCTTTCGATACTTTGAATGACGGGACGAAATGCGCCGGGACGCGGACTTCCTCGCCGGTCTTCGGGTTGCGCGCCACTCGGGCCGCCCGCTTCTTCACCCGAAACGAGCCAAAGCCGCGCAGTTCGACGTGCTCGCCGCTCTTCATCGCGTTCATAACCGTCGAGATGAAGCCATCGACCACCGCCTCGGTCTCGACCTTCGTCAGACCGGTGTGGGTGGCGATGATGTCCACGATGTTCGCCTTCGTCACGGGTGCTCCGTTGGGTGACCGACCGGGTCCAGACAGGTTTAGCCCCGCTAAAGTACGGAAGCGACGAC
>JBBSVG010000581.1:0-2683 GCA_038233775.1 Bacteroidota bacterium
CGGATCGAGATGTCCGTCAGGTCGTCACTCAACCGCCGACCGTTCGGGTAGCCCGAGATGTCGCCGCCGATCACGCCCATCGGGCTGTAACCCGCGTCGCCCGACCCCTTCTGCGCCACGGCCACGTTCATCCGCAGCATTTCGGCTGGCTGAACGCCTGCCGGACGCAGGTTCATCCCCGGCACCCGAATCCCTTTCAGGAAGATGTCGATGATGTCCGTCCGACCCGCTGGCGGCACCGTCAGACCGTAGATCGCATTCAGCAGCTTGGCGAACTCCGGGTCCGTCACGATGTCCAGACGACCCAGCGACGAGAGCGTCGCGAAGTCATTCTGCGGCTTCAAACCGTTGAACGCGTCCTTCAAGTCGGTCGGGAAGACGACCTCGTTGACCAGGCCGTGGCCCAAACGCGAGACCTGAACCATTGGACCGGTGCTCGTCGTGTCGCCGAACGAGAGCGTCCGCATCGAGCGCCGTGAGGCCGTCGACCAGATGCCCAAAACCGCACGCGTCGAGTCGTTCGGGTCGGTCGGAACCGAGCCGTCGTTGGTCAACTGCGAGATCGGGATCTGCAACGCCAACGTCGAGACGTTGTAGTTGCTCAACCCGTCGATGCCGCCGCCCATGTCGCCAGGGGCACCCGGACGGATGGTCAGCAGGTCGAACACGCCGCCGATGTCGATGAAGAACGGATCGTCACGCGGTCCGGCGAAGACCTTCATCCCACCGACCGTCGCGATGGCCGCATTCGCCAGCGCGTCGTAGTTGGCCGTGCTCTTCGGGCCGATGTTCGCCGGCGGCACGCGCAGGTTCGTCCCGAGCACCGTCTCGGTTCCGCCCTGAATCCGCGACAGCGTGTAGGTCTGCTTGTAGAGCCAGTCCGCGTCGTTGAGGTCGGTGATCGCCCCGGTGTTGTAGAGCGAGCTGGTTTTGCCCGTCGCCGGGCTGACGCCTGCCGTCGGCCGCGAGAAGCGGAAACGATAGGTGATGTCCGGCACCGCGTCGCCGTTGTTGTCGACGTTGATGTCGTAGGCGACGTCCGAGCCGAACGGGTAGAAGTACGGTCCGGCAGCCGGCTCCTGCAACGGGATGAAGTTCGAGATCAGCGTGATCGTGTTCGGCGCGTCCGGCGAGCGGAAGGCGTAGACGTCGGTGTTGTCGGCAGCCGGATCGTTGTAGATCAGCGGCGCTTCTCGGTGGCTACTTGCCGTGACCGTCTCGCGCTCGCCGGGCCAGAGCGTTGCCAGCGCGACCGCGCCGACGCCCGTGCCCAGCAGCGCCGCCGCTAGGGTTGAAGTTCGCATCGTGTGTCCTCTCAATATCTCAAGGGTTGACCGGTGGAGCGGCGGCAGTTCAACTGGCCGCTCAACGCCGGACGAGGAAGCGGGGATCGGCTCTCGGTCCCCGCTCTCAGCTTACTTCATCAGCGTGATCCGCTGGGTCGCGACGAACTTGCCAGCCGTCAGCCGAACGATGTACGTCCCGGTCGGCAGGCTGCTCGCATCGAAAGCGAACTGCTGCGTCCCGGCCTCGAACAACTGGTTGTTCAGGATCGTCTTGACCTGCTGACCCAGCGAGTTATAGACCCCCAACGTCACCTGCGAGCGAACCGGCAGCGTGAACGTCAGCTGCGTCGCCGGGTTGAACGGGTTCGGCGAGGCGGGCATCAGCGAGAACGTCGCCGGCACGCCAACAGCGATCTCGATGGTCGGCAGCGCCGTCTCGGTCCCGTCCAGATCGCGTTGCACGAGCCGGTACGAGAACCGACCCGCCTGCGCCACCCGGTCGGTGAAGCCATAACGCTTCTGCTCGACGGTCGTCCCGGCGCCCGGCACGAAGCCGACCTGCAGCCAGTCGCTGCTGTTCAACCGACGCTGAACGACGAACCCAGCGTTGTTCTTCTCGGAAGCGGTCGTACACTCCAGCGAGACACCGCCATCGACCTTCGAGGCGCGGAACGAGGTCAACTCGACCGGAACGACGCCAGCGCCCGGAACGAAGTTGTTGTCGCCAGTCGCGTTGGCCGGCTCGACGCGCTGCGTGAGCGGCTTGGTGAAGCCCGCCGTCGGCGTACCGACATAGGGGAACGAGGCAAGGAAGAACCGGTCGTTCTGATCGACACCATCGCCCAACTGCTTGTTCGGCGAGACGTTGAACGTCGGCGTCAGCGGCGTTGCACCGGCCATGACGCGGATCGAGATGTCCGTCAGGTCGTCAGCCAACCGGCGACCGTTCGGATACCCGGCGATGTCGCCGCCGATCACGCCCATGTTGCTGTAACCGGCGTCACCGGGGCCTTTCGGCGCAACGGCGACGTTCATCCGCAGCATCTCAGCTGGCTGAACGCCTGCCGGACGGAGGTTCATCCCCGGCACCCGGATGCCCTTCAAGAAGATGTCGATGATGTCGGTGCGACCAGCCGGCGGGACGTTGATTCCGTAGATCGCCTTCAGCAGCTTGGCGAACTCCGGGTCGGTCACGATGTCCAGCCGCCCCAGCGACGAGAGCGTCGCGAAGTCGTTCTGCGGCTTCAACCCGTTGAACGCGTCCTTCAAGTCGGTCGGGAAGACGAATTCGTTGACCAAGCCGTGGCCGAGCCGCGAGACCTGCACCATCGGGCCGGTGCTCGACGTGTCGGCGAACGAGAGCGTCCGCATCGAGCGGCGCGAGGCCGTCGACCAGA
>JBBSVG010000582.1:0-2677 GCA_038233775.1 Bacteroidota bacterium
CCTCGGCGTGAGACCCTTCACGTCGTTCAGGGTGACAGGCAAGAGCAAGAAGTGGACATCGACCGTTGGCTCAATGGGCTTGGGTGGCGTACTCGGACGGCGCGCAGCCGTATTGCTCGCGGAAGCACTTGGCAAAGTACGAGACGTGGCCGAAGCCGACCTGATAGGCGACCTCGCTGACGGTTCCGCTCCGCGCCGCCAGCAACTGCGCCGCCCGTTGCAGCCGAAACAGCCGGATGAACACCAGCGGCGAGTGGCCGGTCAGCCCGCTGAGTCGCCGGTTGAGTTGCACCCGACCGAGCCCCATCGCCGACGCGAACGCTTCGACGGTGAACCGCTCGTCGCCCATCTGCGCCTCGACGACGGCTCGGGCGCGGAGCAGAAACTGATCGTCGGCCGAGTGGGCGGCGATATCGGTCGGCCGGAGCAGCGCCTCGCGGCTGAACGTCGCCCGAAGCGCTCGGCGCGACTCGATCAGGTTGCGGACCCGCGCCAGCAACTCGGCCGCGCGAAACGGTTTGACCAGATAATCGTCCGCGCCGGTGTCGAGTCCAGCGAGCCGGTCGGTACCGGTCGCGCGGGCGGTCAGCAGCACGACCGGGATGTGGCTGAGCTGCGGATCGGCCTTGATCCGCCGACAGAGCGCGTGGCCGTCCAGCTCGGGCATCATCACGTCCGACAGGATCAACTCCGGCAGCACGGCCGCCGCCAGCCGCAACCCGTCGGCGCCATCGACCGCCTCGATGACGTGGTAAAACTGCCGCAGTTGCTCGCCCATGTACGCCCGCAGGTCGGGATGATCCTCGACGACGAGCACCGTCGGCCGCTCGTCGCCGACCGGGGGCGCGGGCGCGTCGGGGCGGACCGGGTCGAACAGCGCGAGTTCAAGCGGCGCGGCCCGAGTCGGCTCGACCGGCGATGCAGTCGATTCGACCGCCAAATAGCGCGGCAGCCGAACGGTGAAGCGGCTGCCGAAGCCGGGCGTGCTCTCGACGTCGAGCGTCCCGCCGTGCAACTCGACCAGTTCCTTGACCAGCGAGAGGCCGATGCCCGTCCCCCGACCGGCGCGACCGGGCGTGCCTTCGACCTGATGAAACCGGTCGAAGATGGCCTCCAGTTGGTCGGCCGGGATGCCGACGCCGGTATCCTGCACCGCCAACTCAAGCGCGTCGCTGCCGACCGAGTGAACGGTGACGCGAACTTTTCCATGAGCGGGCGTGAATTTCAACCCGTTCGCCAGCAGGTTCGAGACGATTTGTTCGAGCAGTTCCCAGTCGAGGTTGGCCGAAAACGGCTCGGACTCGCCGTGGAATTGAAGCAGTAGCGTGTGTTCTTCGGCCAGCGACGAGAATGCTCGGGTCACGTCCCGGACGAACCCGACCACGTCACCGGGACGGCGGTGAATCGGCATTGCACCGGCTTCGAGCTTCGACAGATCGAGCAACTGGTTGATCAGCCGCAACAGGCGACGGGCGTTGCGCAACATCCGCTCGTGCGGCTCGTGCAGCGGTTGGGGCAGCGGACCGTACAGCCCGCCGAGGGCGCCTTCGAGCGAGCCGAGCGAGAGCGTCAGCGGGGTGCGGAGTTCGTGCGAGATGTTGGCGAAGAAGCGGTTCTTCAACCGGTCGAGTTGCTGCAACTCGGCCGCTTGCTGCTCGATGGTCGCCAGCGCCCGCTGCGTCGCCGCCTCCTGTTCTTCCGCCCGACCGCGCGCCGCTTCGGTTTCGCCCAGCGCCGCTTCGAGCGCGGTTTTGGCCCGTTGCAGCGCCCGTTCGGCCCGCTGCCGCTCGGTGATGTCTCGGGCGATGGCCGAGATCCCGGTCACCCGACCGTCGTCGTCGCGGATCGGCGAGAGCGTCAGCGCGACAGCCAACCGACGCCCGTCTTTGTGCCGCCGCTCGCGTTCCTGCCCGACGACCTGTTCACCGGCGGCGATCCGGGCCAGCAGCGCCCGCTCGTCGTCGGGCGCGTCGGCGGGGAGCAGCAGGGCGGCGTCGCGACCGAGTACCTCGGCCTCGGAGTAGCCGAAAATCGATTGGGCTCCGGCGTTCCACGAGAGGATTCGGTTGTCGAGCGACTTGCCGATGATCGCGTCGCTCGACGACTCGACGATGGCCGCCAGCCGGGTCCGCACCGCCGCCGCTTCCTGCCGCGCCGCTTGTTCGGCGTGGGTTCGGGCGACGGCCGAGCGCCAGCGGATCAGCGCGACCAGACCGATCCCGACGAGCGTCAGATAGACCGCCAGCGCCGGCCAACCGGCCCACGGCGCCGGGGCGATGGTGAAAGCGAACCGCACCGGTCGGCTTTCCACACCCGCGCCGTCGCGACCGGTGGCGACGAACACATACGATCCGGCCGGCAGGTTCGTGTACGCCCGCCGCCCCTCGGCCGTCCAATCCGACGGCGCCTCGTCGTGTCCGACCAGTTGCACGCGGTAACGGGTCGCCGCTTCCTTGAAGAACGACAACAGCGCGACATCGAGGCTGATCTCGTCCTGATCGTAGGCCAGCCGCAGCGGACCGGTCGGGCGGAGCAGATACGCGGTCAGGGTCGAATCGGCCAGATGCGCGATGCGAATGGCGCCGAAAACGAGCGGTTTGCGGGTGCTGTCGTGCGCCTCAGCGGTCGGATCATAGACCGCCAACCGGTCGCCGGCGCCGACCCAGATGCGGCCGTC
>JBBSVG010000583.1:0-2670 GCA_038233775.1 Bacteroidota bacterium
ACGACGACGACGACGACCACCGACACGATGATGTCGGACTCGACGACCGTGATGATGCCCGACACGACCTCGATGGGCACCATGACCGACTCGACCGGCATGATGATGTCGGACACGATGAGCACGAAGATGTAAGTCGGCGGTTGCCTCCCGGCGATCTACAAGAACCCCCGGTCTGCACGGCAGATCGGGGGTTTTTCGTCTCCATTCCTCTCGCGATACGATGCGAATCGGTCTCTATGGCGGCACGTTCGACCCGCCGCACCGGGCACACCTGACCCTCGCCGGGTGCGCCGTCGCCGCCGCTCGACTCGACGAGCTGTGGTTCGTCGTCGCCCGGCAGAATCCGTTCAAACCGGCGACGGCGACCGATGCCGCGATCCGGCTGCAACTGGTTCAGGCAGCCGTGGCCGACGACCCGCGCTTCCGCGCCTGCGACATCGAACTGCGCGCCGACGACGGCAGACCGAGCTACACCATCGACACGGTTCGGGCGCTGCGCCGCGACCGGCCCGACGACACGTTCTGCCTGATCATCGGCGGCGACAGCGCCCATAGCCTGCCGCTGTGGCACGAGAGCGATGCGCTGCGCTCGCTGGTCGAGATATGGGCCTTTGCCCGACCAGGCTTTCCGCTGCCACCGCTGGCCGATCTGCACCCGATCCCGGCGCCGCTGATCGAGTTGAGCGCAACCGAGATTCGCGGCCGAGTCGCCGCCGGTCGCCCAGTCCGCGACCTCGTCCCGCCCGCTGTGGCGACGCTGATCAGGCGGTTCGGGCTGTATCGTCAGGCCGACTGAAACGAACCTCGGTCGCCCGACGTTGGGCAAAGTGTATATCCGCTCCGCCGATTCATCGCCTCCGGTCACACCGGGGCGCCCTCGGCTCAGCGCAGGTCCACACCTCTCAACAGACTTCGGGGGAACCCTATCATGGCAGACCAAGACCAGAATCCCGGTGGCGAATCGCCGCTGAACAACCTCATCCTGTTCGGGCTCGGCGCGTTCGCTGTCGGGATCACGCTCGGGCTGATCTCGCGGCCCAAGCAGAGCAAGTACGCCAAAGCCAAGAAGCGCGGCAAGAAACTGCTCGCCGCCGCTGCCGATGCAAGCGGTGACTATCGCGATCAGGGCGAGGAACTGCTCGGGCGGGCGAAGAAGCGCGGCGCGGTCTATCTGGACGACGCATCCGACCTGTACGACGACGCAGCCGAGGCCGGTGGCCGGTTTGCCCGTCAGGCCAGCAAGCGCGGCGCCGAGCTGTCCGAGGAAGCGGCCGACCGCTACGCCGAACTCGCCAAGAGCGGCGCCAAGCAGTATAAGCGGGGCCGCAAGCAGGTCGCAAGCACCGCCTCGCGGCTGGGCAAGCAGGCCGCCGACGGCTGGGACGAGGCCTACGACGCGATCCGCGACACCAAGAAGCAGATCCGCAAGGCGCTCTTTTAAGCCGCACGCTCTCGCCGCTGCCCGGACCAGTCCGGGCAGCGGTTTCCTTTTCGCTCTGCTGCCCGAATCCCGATGATTCCCTCGCTCGCCGGTCGCCAGGCCCCGCATATCCAGCGCCTGATGCAGTCGCTCAAAGGCGAAAAGTTCATGGCGACGCAGAAAGGCGAGTCGCGCTTCGAGATCGCGCTCTACGCGCCGAGCATCGCCGAGGCCAAGCGCGACCACGTCCCGTACTTCGAGGCAGTCGTGCTCGAGGACGTGCTGGCCGACGGTGTCGTGCTGAAGCTTGACGACGGCTCCGGGGCACACAAGGTGATCGGGTTCGACCGGATTGCTTACCTTGAACTCGACGCCGAGCTGATTGCCCGGTCGATGCAGGAGGCGAAACCGTCCCAGTCGGTCGGCTTCGGGATGAATCGGTAGCGAACCAGCAGCTTTCAGCGGAGATCAGCCGGTGCGGATGACACGACACGCCGCCGGACCGTTGCTCGCGGCGGCGCTCTGGATAAGCGGCTGCGGGCCGCAACCGATCACGCTGCGCGACGCCGGTTCGGCCGCGCCGACCGCCGATCCGCTCTCGCTCGCTCCCGCTTCCATTGGCCGCGACTCGCTCCGCTTCGCTGGCGAACGGCACCTGCGGAACATCCGGCAACTGACCACGACCAGCGTGTTCGGTCGGGCAACCTTCTCGCCCGACGACCGGCAGATCGTCTTCGAGCGAACCGACGGTGGCTGCGTTCACCTCTACCGGATGCCGCTCGACGGCAGCGCTCCGCCCATCTCGTTCGCCGATGGCTCGGGCAGCGTCTTTCTCGACTCGCTGACGGTCGTCCACGGCGCTGGCGCTTGTCTGGATGCGACCCGCGACAGCAGCGCGGTCCGCCGGGTGCCGACCGCGTTCGATCTCGTCGCCACAAAGCTCGACCAACCAACCGAACCCAAGCGGCTGACTCAAGCAGTCGGCTTCGACGGCGATCCCGCGCTCGACCGTCGCGGCAAGCGGCTCGTCTTCACCTCGGCTCGCGACGGCGACCTCGATCTCTACGCGATCACGACCGACGGCGGCGAGCTGCGGCGACTGACGACGACGGTCGGCCCGGACCAGAACCCGACCGTCTCGCCTGACGGTACGGTCATCGTCTATCGCGCCGACCATCCGACCGATTCGGCCACCGTCGCCCGAGACCGGGCGCTGTTGCGCGGCGATCTGGCCCGACGCGGCCCGT
>JBBSVG010000584.1:0-2656 GCA_038233775.1 Bacteroidota bacterium
CAGACAACCGATCAGGGCTGCGGTTCGGAGCAAGGGACGGAACAGGTGCGGCGTCGGAAGTCGCATAGGATCGGGGCTTGGATAGGGGGCGCAAACGGGACAAACGGTCGGCAGACGAGGCGCAAAAACCGCCCGTCGCTCGGGGTTTCATCGGTCAATCTACTCCGCGCAACGCAGCTTACCAACCGTTCAGCCACTCAAAATTTGCGACATGCCGATTGAACCGGTTCAACCGCCACCCGGCGCCTGAACCAGTAGAGCCGCTGCGTGGTGCTATCTTCATCCGACCAGCAAGCCACGCGATCCGCTTCGACTATGACCACAGAACAGATGTTGGCCCTCGTCGCCGGGGGTGAGCGGATGGATGTCGAGTTCAAGGGCGAGGAGCGGGCGCCGCTGAGTGACCGCGATCTGCTCGAAACGGTCGTTTGCCTTGGAATTGGAATCGGCGGCACGTTGCTCGTCGTGGTGGAAGACGACGGCCGCATCACCGTCGCTCGGCCCAGGCACGAGCCAGCCACCGACCCGATCCGCGTTCAAGCCTTTCTGGCGAACAACACGACCCCCAACCTGACGACCCGCTGCGCCGTTCTGGCCGTCGCGGGCGTGCCGGTGCTGGCCGTCGAGGTGCCCGCCGCCCGCTCGCCGACCTCGACGAACACCGGGCTGTTCAAGCGCCGGGCGCTCGGCGGCGACGGCAAACCGTCGTGCGTCGGGTTCCACTTCTACCAGATGCAGGGCAGGGAGGCGCACCGGGGCACGCTCGATTACTCGGCGTTCGTCGTGGCCGACGCGACTTGGGCCGACCTCGATCCGCTGGAGTTCGAGCGGCTGCGGCAGACGATTGGGCGCAATCCGGGTCGGGCCGATGGCAGCCTGATCCGCCTGTCCGACGGCGAGATCATCAAGGCGCTCGGACTCGGGTTTGGCGACGGGGCGGTTGATCGGCTCACGGTCGGGGCACTGCTGCTCGTCGGTCGGGAAGAGGCGCTGCGGCGGTTTGTGCCGACCCACGAGGCGGCGTTTCAGGTGCTCGACGGGACGCGGGTGCGGGTCAACGACTTCTTCCGCTGGCCGCTGATCCGCCTCTCGGAAGAGATTCAAGCGCGGTTCAACGCCCGGAACGAGGAGGAGGAGATTCAGGTCGGCGCCGTCCGGGTCGGCATCCCGAGCTACGGCCCGGCGGCGTTCCGCGAGGCGGTCCACAACGCGCTCGTCCACCGCGACTACACCCGGCTGGGCACCGTTCACGTCCAATGGCACGCCGAGCGGCTGGAGATCAGCAATCCGGGCGGACTCGTCGAGGGCGTGCGGCTCGACAACCTGCTCGTCACGCCGCCGACGCCGCGCAACCCGGCCCTCGCCGACGCCTTCAAGCGGATCGGGCTGGTCGAGCGGACCGGACGCGGGATCGACACGATCTTCGAGGGACAACTCCGCTACGGCCGACCGGCGCCGGACTACTCCCGCAGCACGGCGGTCAACGTCCAAGTGGTCATGCCCGGCGGTCGGGCCAACCTCGCGCTGACCCGGATGATCGTCGAGAACGACCGCATCGAGCAGCCGCTAACGGTCGATGATCTGCTGATCTTGAACGCCATCGAACGGGAGCGGCACACCGAGGTGGGTCCGGTGGCGGCCCTCACGCAACGGGACGAGCCGACGGCGCGGGCGATTCTGGAGCATCTTGTTGAGCGCGGGTTGCTCGAGGCTCGGGGCGAGCGGCACCGGACCTATCACCTGTCGGCGGCGGTCTATCGAGAGATTGGCAACCCAGCAGCCTACCCGCGCATTCGCAACTTCGAGCCGATCCAACAGGAACAAATGGTGCTGCAATACGTGACCGCCCACGGCCGGATCACACGGGGCGAGGTGGCAGAACTCTGCCGAATCGGTTCAGACGAAGCGAAATACCTGCTTCGGCGGCTCGTCAGGCGCGGTCTGCTACAGGTCGTGGGCGATAGGCGCAAAGGATTTCATCAGCGCCCCGTTGGAAATGCTGGGCCGCTCTGACGGGCTTTGGGCCGCTTTGAGCCGCTTTGGGCCGCTCTGACGGGCTTTGGGCCGCTTTGGGCCGCTTTGGGCCATCCGTTCATAAGCGTTCACAACGATCTCTGCGATAACTTGTTGTCTCGCAAACGATTAACCGTTTATCAAGCCGTTCATAAGCGTTCATAAACGGCCCAAAGACGGCCCAAACCCAACCGACGCACATGGCCCGCAAGACGAAGCTGGAACTGACGTGGATCGGCAAGGACGAGCGCCCGAACCTCGAGCCGCGCATCCTGCTCGAAGACGCCGCGCGGTCGTACCACGCCCCGCACCTCGTCTCGGACGCCGACCTGTTCGATAATCGCGTCATCTTCGGCGACAACCTGCTCGCCCTGAAAGCGCTTGAGCAGGACTTCACCGGCAAGGTCAAGTGCATCTACATCGACCCGCCCTACAACACCGGCAGCGCTTTCACCCACTACGACGACGGGCTTGAGCACTCGCTCTGGCTGACGATGATGCGCGACCGGCTGGAGTTATTGCGTCGTATGCTCGCCAGCGATGGGTCGATCTGGATTTCGGTGGACGACAAGGAGTCTCACTACTTAAAAGTCATGTGCGACGAGCTATTCGGCCGAGACAACTTTGTTGCAAATGTCATCTG
>JBBSVG010000585.1:0-2653 GCA_038233775.1 Bacteroidota bacterium
ATCGGCGCCGCCGTTGCTGTTCCACGAGTTGTCGGCGAAATTGACGGCGAAATCGACGGTGTTGACCCGCTGCGAGGCGTTGTTCATCGCCGGCAGCGTGAGGGTCAGCGTCCCGCCGGTCGGACCCGAGAACGGCGTCTGCACGGCCGGTCCGGTCCCGCTGAACAGCACGGTGCCGCTCGGCCGGTAGGCGGTGATCGGCGTCGTCCAGTTGCCGCCGACCGCGTTGATGCCCCAGTGCAGCTTGCCGCCCTGGGCGACGTTGGTGACCGTGATGGTGATCGGGTCGTTGGCCGTCGGGTTCGCCGGGGTCCAACTGACGACCGGCGTGTTCGGCGGCGGCGGCGGCGGATTCGTTCCGCCCTGGAAGAAGCCCGCGCCGAGGTCGCCGATCAGCCCCGGCCCGTTCAGCACGTACACACCGGCCGAACTCGGCTCGACCCGGAACGACAGCGAGCCGGTGCTCGTAACCGTCGCGCCCGTCACGGCGTCTCGGTAGATGCCGGGCTTGACGCCGGTGAAGTTGAACGTCGCCGCGCCGTCTTTCGCCAGCCCGACGACCGCGTAGCTCGCGCCCGACTCGCGGATATAGCCGACGCCGTTGCCGCCCGGACTGCCGCCCCACGCCCACGTCCCGTTCTGCAAAGCCGGGATCGCCTTCCGCATCGCGTTCAGCTTGCGGATGTGCTTGTAGATCGGGTGCGTCGGCGCCTGCGCCATCGCGTCGCCGTAGTAGGCCCGACCGGTCAGGTTGAGCGATTTTTCGATGTCGGCCGCGTCGTGGATGTCGGCATAGGCGCCGCGCATGAACTGCATCTCGGTCCCGTAATAGACGACCGGGATGCCGCGCCAGGTGAACATGAAGTTCATCGCGGCGGCGAGGTTCTGCGGCGTGCCGCCGTAGCGCCGGTTCCAGTCGTTGTTCGGCCCGAAATCGTGGTTGTCGAGCCACGTGACGAGCGTCGAAGGGTCGCTGTAGAGGTTGTCGTAGCGCGCGGCGGCCTGCACCTCCGAGAACCCGCCGCCCATCTCGAAGACGTTGTGGAACGTCGCCTCGCCGTAGAAATCGAGCACCGCAAGCCCGGAGTTGGCCGAGTTGCCGACGGCGCCGCGCCACGTGTACCAGTGTGGGTTGATCTGCTCGACCGGGTGCAGCTCGTGCCGCTTCTGGGCGACCTCGCCGAAGATGAACAGGTTCGGGTTGCGCGCCTTCCACTGGTCGGTGAAGTACTGCACCGTCGCCCGGTCCATGTGCTTGATCGTGTCCCAGCGGAACGCATCGACGCCCATGTCGATGAACCGGTTGTAGGCGGCGACCAGATAGTTGCGGACCGCCGGACTCTCGGTGTTCAGGTCGGGCGTGTCACCGGCAAGGGCGCGATTGTACAGGTTTTCCGTGTCGTCCCACCCCTGGGCGAAGCCGTTGCCCGAGTGGTGAAACCAGGTCGGATCGGACGTATCGACGAACGATTGGGTGCTCGGCCAGTTGTAGAGCGCGAGGTTCGAGTTGTACGGCGCGGGCATCTTGGCGACGTTCGCCCGGCTCCAGATCTTCCCGTCCTGCGGGTTCGGCGTCATCCCGTCGTACTGCCACGAGGGGTTGTTCGGCGCGTACCACGGCTGGGTCGGGTCGGTGTTGTACTTCAACTCTGCCACGCCCTTGATCCCGTAGCGCCCCGAATGGTTCGTGACGACGTCGAGGACGATCTTCATCCCTTTGGCGTGGACGGCGTTGATCAGATCCTGAAACGTCGCACCCGGCGACTCGAGTCGCGGATCGACCTTCGTAAAGTCCCACGCGTGATAGCCGTGGTAATCGAGCGGACCGCGATTCTGCACAATCGGCGTGATCCAGATGGCCGTAAAGCCGAGATCCTTGATGTAGTCGAGCTTCTGGATCAGCCCTTTGAAGTCGCCTTTCCACGTCACGTCGTTCGGATCGGTGATCTGCCGAGCCGGGTTGGTCGGGTCGTACGAGGCCCACTCGTTCGGCCGGTTGTTCGACGGATCGCCATCGAAGAAGCGGGTCGTGATGAGGAAATAGATCGTCTCCTTGCGGAAATCGACGGCGCCGGTCTGCGCCCGAGCCGGGCCGACGAGGGCGAACAGCACCAACAGCAGCATCCCCCACGGCAAGGCGCGGCGACCGGGGCGCGACACGGAACGGACGGCGGCAACAGACATCGGGCACCTCGGGACAGGGAGAAAAAGCATGGTAGCGCTTCCAATGATCCACCCCGAGCGGGAAGCGGGCTGAACCTGCGGTGAGTTTGGCGAAAACGCGACGACGCAACCAAACACAGGCGATTCCTCTCTGCACACAGCCCGAATCGGCCGCCCAACCGGGTTTTTTGTGCGCGTCGATGAATCATCCGTGGCCGAATCGCGCCTCGTCGCGCCGGTTCCACACGATCTTCCAACGTGCGACGACAAACAGACAGGGCGACCCGGCAAGAGGTCGCCCTGAACAGTCGTGCGTGGAACAACGTGGAAGCGAGCCGGTCATCCCGCTTCACGGCGAAGATGCCCCCTCCCGTTTCTTCATCGTCTTGTCATCCTGACGGCGAAGCCGCCGAAGGTCGTGCAACGAAGGATCTCACGGGGAACCCCGTTCACCTCGGCGTGAGACCCTTCACGTCGTTCAGGGTGACAG
>JBBSVG010000586.1:0-2643 GCA_038233775.1 Bacteroidota bacterium
TCTCGGTCCGCACCTTCTCGCCCGTCATCGTCGCCTCGGTCGTTGCGACGGCCGTCGGGCGCGCGTTCTTCGGCAACGCGACCGCCCTCGTCGCGCCGACGTTCCACCTCCAATCAAACGGCGAGCTGGTCCTCTATTGCCTGCTCGGCGTGCTCTTGGGCGGCGTGGCGATCTACTTCATCCACGCGCTCTACTGGTGTGAGGATCAGTTCAAGGCGCGAACGAAGCCGATCCCGTCGGTGCTGCAACCGGCCCTCGGCGGGCTGATGGCCGGCGTGCTCGTCGCCTTCGTCCCGCAGTTGCTGGAGATCAACTACGGCGCGGTCAACCAGACGTTCGCCAACCAGATGCCCGTCTGGGTGCTCATCGCCGTGATCGTGCTGAAGCCGTTCTCGGTCGGCCTAACGGTCGGGTCGGGCGGCACCGGCGGCGCGTTCGCCCCGGCGTTGAAGGTCGGCGCGATGGCCGGCGCGCTGTTCGGGCTCGGCGCCGGGCTGCTGTTCCCCGGCTCGACGGCCGGCCCCGGCTCCTACGCCCTCGTCGGCACCGGCGCGATGCTCGGCGCGGTGCTCCACGCGCCGATCACCGGCATCCTGTTCTTGTATGAAGTGACCGGATCGTACGAGATGATCCTGCCGCTGATGCTCTCGACGATCTTGGCGCTGACCGTCGCGCAGCGCTATCTGCCCGCGTCAGTCTATACGATGGCGCTCGAACGGATGCGGATTCGCTTCCACAACCCGATCAACCTGAACCGCTCGGCCAACGTCCGCGTCGGCGACCTGATGAGCCGCATCGTCGTTTCGGTCCGACCCGACACGCCGTTCCTCGATATCGTCCACCATTTCCGCGACGACGGCGTCTCGATGCTGATCGTGACCAACGAGCGCGAGCATTACCTCGGCTGCATCGATTTCCGCGCGGTCCGGCCCGAGCTGGCCGATCCCGACCTGCCGATGGTCGTCATCGCAGCCGACCTGATCGACCCCGCCACGCCGACGGTTCACGCCGGCCAACCGCTCGAAGAAGCGCTCTCGCTGTTCGAACAAAGCGCGTTTCCGGTGCTGCCGGTGATGAACGAGGACGATCCGAGCCGAGTCGTCGGCCTGCTCGACGAGCGGATCGCCTTCCGCCACCTGCGCCGCTCAATCCTGACCGCCATTCGCCCGCACTCCGCCGAAAGCTGACCCGCCCGGCAGCCGATGTTATATTGAGGCGACCCCCGGCGACCCCGCCGGCCTCTCTTTCTCCCCGGTCGATCCTCTCCGCCTTGACCCTTTCTCCTGATTCTGCCGTCGCCGACCGTGCGACCGCCTCGCACCGCGCCGTCGGGCTTGGCCTGATCGGCTGCGGCACCGTCGGCGGCGCGCTGGTTTCGCTGCTCGACCAGCACGCCGACGCTTTTGCCCGACGCTTCGGGCTGCGCTTCGATCTGCGGACCATCGTTCGCCGCCAACCCGCCGGACCCGCCGGGTTCACCGGCACCGTCACCCGCGATGTCTCAGCGGTGCTCGACGATCCGGCGGTCGATATCGTGATCGAGCTGATGGGCGGAATCGCGGCCCGGCGCCCGGTCGAGTTGGCGCTCGCTCGCGGCAAGCACGTCGTCACCGCCAACAAGCTGCTGCTCGCCGCCCACGGTCCGGCGCTGCACGACGCGGCCCGGTCGGCTGGCGTTGCGCTCCGCTACGAGGCGGCCGTCTGCGGCGGCCTGCCGATTCTCGCGCTCTTGACCGACGCGTTTCCCGGCGACCGGCTCGTGCAGCTCTCCGGGATCATCAACGGCTCGACCAATTTCATCCTGACCGAACTCGTCCGTACCGGCCGACCGGCGCTTGGGATCATCGCCGCCGCCCAGCGAAACGGCTACCTGGAGGCCGATCCGTCGCTCGATCTCGACGGCCACGACGCGGCGCAGAAGCTCGTCCTCTTGCTCCGTCACGGCTTCGGCGCCGACGTGCTGCCGTCGAACCTGCCGACCCACGGCATCGGCCGCGTCGATCAGATCGATCTCGACCAAGCATCCCAACTGGGCGCCTCATTGAAACTCGTCGCCCACGCCCAACCGACCGCCGACGGCCTCGCCGCCCACGTCTGGCCGACGTTCCTGCCGCCCGATTCGCCGCTCGCCGCCGTCTCGGCTGCCGACAATGCGGTTTTGTTTAGTACGGAAAACACCGGCGCACAGCTCGTGCAGGGTCGCGGCGCTGGTGGATCGGCGACAGCAAACGCTGTCTTGGCTGATCTCGTCGCCGTCGCCCGGCTGGGTTCGCTCGCCGCCTACGCCCCGCCGCCCGAGCCGCCCGAGCCGGTCCGACTGACCGATCCGCCGCGTCCGATGTGGCTCCGTGCCGATCACGCCGATCAGTTGCCGCTCGGCTGCGACGGCGCGCCTCACTCGCTGCCCAACGGCCAACTCGCCGCGCGCCACCCCGGCCTGACGCTCCACGTCGCGCTCCGCTTCCTGCAATGCTACCCGACCGCCAACGCGATCCTGCTCGCCCTCTGACCCTCGCGCCGCCATGACCACCGTCCGCATTCCCTGCTCGACCTCGAACCTCGGCCCCGGCTTCGACGCGCTCGGCCTCGCGCTGAACCGCTACCTGACGCTCAGCGCCGAGGAGAAACCGGGCGTCGAGATCA
>JBBSVG010000587.1:0-2640 GCA_038233775.1 Bacteroidota bacterium
CAAGTTTCTGGAGCGGCAAGCCGAGTTCAAGAAGAACATTCGCCAAGCGCTGGTCCAGCCGCTGATCACGCTGGTGCTGCTGTTCGGTGCGGTCGGCTTCTACATCGGTTACATCTTCCCCAAAACGGCCGAACTGTTCGTCAAGTACAAATTCAAGATTCCGCCGATGACCAGGGCGACGCTTTCGGTCTCCCACTATCTGCAAGACCACATCTGGTTCATCATCCTGCCGTTCGTTTTAGCCGTGTGGGCTGTGCTGGCGTGGTTCCGTACCGAGAAAGGGGCGATGTGGCGCGACCGGAACATGCTGAAGATCCCAGTCATGGGCGATCTGATCCATAAGACATCGATTGAGATCTTCTGCCGCGTGTTCTACTCGCTCTACTCCGGCTCGGGCGAGAACATCGAGGTGATCCGGGTGGCGGCCGAGGCGACCGACAACAAGTACATGGAGAAGCAGATTAAGACGGTCTCGATTCCGCTGATGCTGCAACAGGGCGCAGGGTTGGTCGAGTCGCTGGCTGCCAGCCAAGTGTTCACCCAGACGGCGCTGTCGCGCTTCCGCACCGGCGCCGAGACCGGGGCCGTCCGCAAGGCCGCCCAACAGTTGGCGAACTATTACGAAAAAGACACCGGCTACCGGATGAAGAGTGTGATCGACGGGATTCAACTTTTCGTCGCGGCGATCATCTTCATCGTCATGCTGTTCCTCACGCTCGTCTCGTCCGAGACCGCCGTCATCCAGCGCGAGTGACGGATCGGCGTTCAGAAACGGGGCGCCCCGGTCGGGCGCCCCGTTTCATTTCACGGCGTTGACCGGCGAAATCTCGCCACCGAGCCGGGACGTCGCCGGGCAAAGGCACCGCTCGGCGCCGGTATGCGGTTGCTGCGGGTTGCGGGCGCAGAGTTTGAGCCGCGACGGTGATCGCTCGTTTTCTATTTGGGGCCATCGGCCCATTTCGCGCCACAGGGTTTGTCCATGGGTTTCAACTTCGCCCCCGATCCCGAGACGGCCAGCAAGCAACTGGCGGATCTGCTGGCCGAGCAACTGTCCGAACCGGCCGCGCCGGTCCCGGCCCGACCATCCCAGCGCCAGCGTCAGCCGAATCCGGTCGCTGTCCCTTCGTCGCGAGCCGCTGCCGGGCCGCCACCACAGCCTCGACCGGCGCCGACACGGTCGGCCGCTCCGGTCGAGACCGCGCCGCCGGGCGATGATCCGTTCGGCGGACTGGAGGGGTTCCTCTCCGGCGCATCCGATATGCAGTTCGATCTGCCGCCGCTGGTGCCGCAGCCGCCTTCGTCATTTGCCGCTGCGCCGCCGGTTGCCCCGCCGACCTCGTCGACTACCGAGTCGGGGTTCGATTCGGACCTCGATCAGATGTTCGGCGAACTGGTTCGCACCGAGCCGATGTCGATGCTGCCGGCAATTCGGCCCGCAGAGGGCGAGGGCGACGACGACCGCCCGGTGATGCTGCTCGGTGACGACGGCTCACTCTACGAGGCAGCGCCGAGCGGGCTGACCGAGGGCCTCGATGCCGCGCTCGACGCCGTGATCGACCCGGCGCTCGCCAATGGGCAGGCGCTTGACACCGGCTCGGCCCTCCCGGCCGCCGCACCGATGATGATTCTCGGTGAGGATGGCACCTTGCAGGAGATGGCGGCTCAGGGGATGGGGCCGGTCCCAATCACGTTGCCGCCGCTGTCGATCAAGCGGTCCGGCACCCGTCCGGCGGGACAGGATCGGCTCGCGGAAGCGCTCGAGGCGCGTGGCGTGACCGACCGGGCCACGCTCGAGAAGGCCCAGTCACTGGTCGCGGCCGACCCGAACGGTGAATTGCGGCTGCCCGATGTGCTGGTGCGACAGTTCAAACTGCCGCACGATGCGGTTTACCGAGAGGTCGCCCGGATCTATGCGTTCCGCGAGGTCCGGCTCGACGAGCGGGCGACTGAAGCGAGTCGGGTCAAGTTCATCCAGGATCAGCTCGCCTCGTTCGGCAACGATGTCAAGGCGCAGTTCATCGCCCGCAAGCTGCTGCCGTGGCAGTTCGACACCGGGCAGCGCGACAAGCTGATCCTCATCACGCCCGACCCGTCGGACCGGACGTTGACGGCGCTCGTCAACCGAGCCGGGTTGCGCCGCTTCGAACTGTGCTTCTCGTCGCTGCCAGCGATGGACGCGCTGCTGGAGCACGTCGCGCCCAAAACGAACGAGTTCCTGCGCGACCTCGAGCAGCAATCCGGCTCGATTGAGTTCGACGCGAACGCCCAAGATGCGGCGAAGGTCGATGAATCGGCGCTTGATGCCGAGATCAACAAGAGCCACCTGATCAACCTGATCGAGGGCTGTCTGGTCGAGGCGGTGCAGCGGGGGGTGTCCGACATCCACATCGTCGGTCAGGCTGGCAACATCACCGACTTCCGCTTCCGCGTCGATGGCAAGCTGCAGCTCTGGCACCGGGTCGATAACGCTCGACCCGAGGCGGTCATGTCGGTCGTCAAGGACCGTTCGATGAACGTCGACCGGTTCGAGCGCGAGACGGCGCAGGACGGGTTCATCCAGCGACCAGTCGATGGTCACCTGATCCGCTACCGTGTCTCGGTGCTGCCGATTTCGGGGACCGAGTTCGGGCAGAAGTTCGA
>JBBSVG010000588.1:0-2639 GCA_038233775.1 Bacteroidota bacterium
AACGCTCTATCCAATTGAGCTACGGGCGCATTACCGGAAGCCGTCTGGGCGACGCTGATCTGACAGTCGCGCCAAACGGAAGCCCCAAAGATACGGCTCCGCCCGGTCGGTGTCAAGCGCGGCGACGAAGAAATCCGTCTCAGGCGTGGCCGAGATCGGCTGGAGGCCCGCCGCCGCCGGTGAGCGACTGGCCGGCGCGACCGAGCAGCCCGCCGAGCCGCGTCACCTTTTCATGGTTGGCAGCTTGTCCGGCGGCGGACGTTTGCGCGCCGAGCTGGACGAGCAGGTGCCCGATGGCGGCGCCGTTCAGCCGACCGCTGGTGAGTTCGGCTTTCAGCTTCGCCAACCCGTCGGCGATGGCGGTCAGTTCGGGCTTGCCGGTTTCGCTGAGCGCGGCCTTCCATGAATCGATGCTTCGTAGGGCAGCGGGCGGCGAGAGGCTGGTGACGCCGTTTTTCAGCGCGTCGAGGGTGGCGTCGAGATCGGCGGCGGGAGAATCGGGCATGGGGAGCGGGGTTAGAACAGCGTGTAGATGAACGGCGCGAGGGCGGAACCTTGAGCAAAGACGATCAGCAGACTCAGCAGCAGCAGAATCACGACCAGCGGACCCAACCACCAGCGCTTCCGCTCGCGCATGAACGCCCACAGTTCGCCGACAATCGAGAACCGGCGGCGCGCGGTACGGACCCATTTCATAACGATCTCAATCGGGTTGGAAGGTGCGCTGCCACGACCGAGCGGCGTAGAGCGGCGCCATGTCGGCCTTGTCGAGCAAAAACGAGCCCATCGCCAGCGCGTCCATTTGGCTCTCCATGAAGCACAAAAACGCGTCGTCCGGCGTGCAGACAATCGGCTCGCCGCGCACGTTGAACGACGTGTTGATGACCACCGGACAGCCGGTTTGCCGGTCGAATTCGGCGATCAGCCGGTGAAACAGCGGCGTCTGGTCGGCGTGGACCGTCTGGACCCGAGCCGAGCCATCGACGTGCGTCACGGCGGGCAGCCCGTCTCCCCTCGTCTGCGCCGTCAGCAGCATGTACGGACTCGGCGTGTTGAGCGAAAAATAGTCAGCGGCGCGTTCGGCGAGCACGGCCGGGGCGAACGGGCGGAACGACTCGCGGAACTTGATCTTCAGGTTGACGACCGACTGGTTTTTCGCGTTGCGTGGATCGGCCAAAATGCTCCGGGCGCCGAGTGCGCGCGGCCCGAACTCCATTCGCCCCTGAAACCAGCCGACGACCTGTTGATCGGCGATCTTCGCCGCCGTCCGGCAGAGCAACTCAGCCTCGTCCAACCGCTCGAACGGGGCGCCGTAGCCGCGCAGGACGGCCTCGATCTCGTCGTCCGAGTACGCCGGACCCCAGTTCGCGTGCGGCCAACGGAACCGGCGCGGCTCGTCCATCGTCTCGCAAGCGACCGAGAACGCGGCGCCGACGGCCCCGCCTGCGTCGCCCGCTGCCGGTTGAATGAACAGCTCGGTGAACGGCGTCTCGTTCAGGATTCGGGCGTTGGCGACGCAGTTGAGCGCCACGCCGCCGGCCATGCACAGCGCCGTCAGCCCAGTTCGGCGGTGCAGATCGCGGGCGAGCCGGAGCAGGATTTCTTCGGTCACGCGCTGAACCGACGCGGCCATGTCCTTGTCGAACTGAGTCAGTTCCGCTTTCGGATCGCGGACCGGGCGACCAAACAAGGCGGCGAACCGGTCGTTCGTCATCGTCAGGCCGCCGTCGAAGCTGAAATAGTCCATGTTCAGCGCGAACGAGCCATCGGCGGCGACGTGGACCAGATCGCGCAACATTTGATCGGCGTAAATCGGTTGGCCGTAGGGCGCAAGACCCATCACCTTGTACTCGGCGGAGTTGACCTTGAAGCCCAAATAATAGGTCACGGCCGAGTAGAGCAGCCCGAGCGAGTGCGGAAAACGAATCTCGCGGTCGAGCACGATCCGGTTGCCGCGCCCGACGCCGGTCGTCGTCGTCGCCCACTCGCCCACGCCATCGACGGTCAGGATCGCGGCTTCGTCGAACGGCGAGACGAGAAATGAACTGGCCGCGTGCGACTGGTGGTGGGTGGTAAAATGGATCGGCCCCTCATACTCATCCAACTCGCCGCGAATCGTCTGGCCGATCCACAGCTTGTCCTTCAACCAGACCGGCATCGCTTTCAGAAACGACGGCAGACCCTTCGGAAACGTGCCCAAATACGTGACCAACAGCCGCTCGAATTTGAGCAGCGGCTTGTCGTAGAACGCGACCGCATCGAGATCGGCGACCGTCAGCCCGGCCTCGGCCAGGCAGTAGCGGACGGCCAGCAGCGGGAAATCGGCGTCATGACGCTTGCGGCTGAACCGCTCCTCCTGCGCCGCCGCCACAAGCCGCCCATCGACGACGAGCGCCGCCGCCGAGTCGTGGTAGAACGCCGAGATGCCGAGGATCGTGGACACAGGAAGCGAGCGTCAGGAAACAGAGGGAACCGATTTACGCCGACGAAACCGAATCAGACCGACCAATCCAGCCAGAAAGTAAAGCCTTGTACCCAACATAGTCAACCTATCGAAAGCAGCAGCTTCGGCGGGGTCGGGATCAGGAGGGGGACGCAGGATATCGAATGGAAGATAGTACAACACTAACAGAACAAAA
>JBBSVG010000589.1:0-2637 GCA_038233775.1 Bacteroidota bacterium
CGAACGGCTGAGCGGGGCGACGAAAGTCACCGATGGGTGGATCGCGATCAGCCAGATCTCATTTGCCCGCAAGGCGCAGGTCGAGCCGGGCGGCATCCTGATGCTCGGCGACGCGGCCGGACTGATCAACCCGCTGACCGGCAACGGGCAGGCGATGGCGCTCCGCTCGGCCGAACTCGCCGCCTCGGGCGTGGTGGCCTACCTGTCAGGCCGACAGTCGGCGGTCGATCTGGCGGCGGGCTACGGCGCCGCGTGGCGGGCCGAGTTCCGCACCCGGATGGGCCTCGGTCGGCTGATTCAGGCGGTCATGCTGCGGCCCGACCTGCTCGCCCCGGCGCTTGGCGCGGTCCGACTGGCCCCGGCGCTCGGCCGCGCCCTCGTCGCCCGAACTCGGCAGCGGCAGCCCGTCACGGATCGGTTGGCCTGATCTGTGCGCCGCAGGTGGCCCGACCGTCCAACGAACACTAAAGAGGCAATCCGATGGCATTCGAAGGCATTTTCGTCCAGCCGATTCGCGACGAGATCAAGCGGATCGGGTTCGAGGAACTGACGACGCCCGAGCAGGTCGATGAGACGCTCGGCCAGAACAAGGGGACGCTGCTCGTCTTCGTCAACTCTGTCTGCGGCTGCGCCTCGGGTCGCGCCCGGCCGGCGCTCGGGATGTCGCTCGAGCACGATGTCAAGCCGGAGCGGACCGTGACGGTCTTCGCCGGGCAGGACAAGGCCGCCACCGCCCAAGTCCGCTCGTATTTCACCGACTACATGCCGTCGTCACCGAGCATCGGCTTGATGCGGGACGACAAGCTGGTGTTCTTCCTCGAACGCCACCAGATCGAAGGTCGCAACCCGGAGGCCATCGCCGCCGATCTCGTCCGCGCCTACGATCAGTTCTGCACCCAGCCGACCGCCGCCTGATGTTGTTGCTGTCTCAAGCCGAAAGCCCGATCCGCCGCCGGTAGATCGGGCTTTTTGGTGTCGGTAAGCAAAGCATTCGGCCATCACCCACGGGCAAGAACAGCAGACGCGCTCGGCAGCATCTTTCGTGGATTCTGTGGCAGCGGAGCGCTACAGCCCAAGCGCACCACCATGAGATCCGCCGAGCCGCCTTTCCATCGCTCCTCGCTCAGCATTCATCACGTCTCCCCGCCGTCCACGCGAGGCTGAGGCCGAGCAGGGCGAGCGTGGCCCAGAGCAGCGGCGGGAGTGGGGCGCGGGCGGCCGGGCTGGTGGCGACGGATGACCACGTCGGGATGCGGCGGGCGGGGCGGGAAAAAAGACCCATTGTGCGGTTCGGTCGGCGCTCGGCGGCCCAGCGTCGGGCGAGGCGGGCGGTGTACAGGCCGCGCCAAGACGAATCCGGCGCGACGACTTGCACGGGTTGACCAACCGTGCGGCCGTCGGCGAGCGTGGCGATGAGATGGTGCAGCCCGACCGTTTTCGGCGTCCAGGTGAACGCGCCATCGGCGGCGGGATCGAGCGGGGCGGTGCCGGTTGGCGACGAGACGCCCATCGAGACGGCGCCCTCGGGCGGGACGACGGCCGTCGGCAGGCCAATCAGCGCTGGACCGCGAACGCCCCACGGTGCCGGTTGGTCGCCGTCGCCGGTCCACGTCAGCAGTTCGCGCCAGAACGCCCGGTACACCCGACGCGCATCGCCGCCGGCCAGCGCCAGCCGCCACGTGTCCGTCCAGCCGACGAGCGCCACGCGGCCCAGCCCGACCCGGTCGCCGAGCGCACCCAGCGGCGCCGCGACCGAAAGCGGCACCTGCGACAACTCCGGCAGCGGGTCGGTCGGCCGGACGATCTGGCCCAATCGGCGGGCGAGCCGGTCGGCGAGCGTCAGAGTCGGATCGGCGTCGGGCGGACGAGGCGGAAAGATCAACGGCGCGGCGTGTGGCGGTCCGGCTCGGGGCGACGCGGGCAGCAGTGCGGCGAGCGTCGGTGGCAGCTTGCTTGAATCGGCGAGCAGGACGATCAGCCCGCCGCCGTCGTGGACCCATTCGACCAGCCGAGCCGCGTCGCGACCGGTCGGGAAGGCGGACGGATCGCCCAAAATCAGCACGTCGGTCGAGTCGAGCGCGGCGAGCGGATCGGCGCTGCGGCGGGCGGTATCGACGCCGACGGCCGTCGTTTTCGCCAAGTTTCGCCCAAGAGCGGCCGTCGCGCGGAGGATCAAACCGGGTTCGGTTTCGAGTTGCTGCCGGAGAAAGCGCGTCTCCCAGCGCGGCGCGCCTTCGAGCAAGCCGACCCGCATCGTCGGCTCGGGCGCGACATCAAGCAGGATCGGTTCGGGCGGTCCGCCGGAGAACGAGAGCATCAGCGGCAGCGGTCCGGCCGTCGCCAAGCGAAAGGCGAACGTCGCGCTCGCCTCGCCGGGTCCGGCTGGTCGGAGTGGCGCTTCGGCAAGGGTCGAGTCGGCGACGGTCAAGCGGGCCGTGCGCGGCATCGAAACCGTCGAATCGAGCCGCAGCGTCGCCGTCAGTACGGCCTCGCGACCGGCGACGGGCGGGACGGGCAGGTTTAGGTCGATCCAATAAGCGCTGTCGGGCTGGGCGGGGAGGCGGATATCGAGCGGACCGGGCAAGCCGCTCAGATCGCCGGGCGGCCGGTCGGTCAGCAGCACGGTGCCGTCGAACG
>JBBSVG010000590.1:0-2627 GCA_038233775.1 Bacteroidota bacterium
AGCAGTCGCTTCTGTCAAAGCCATTTGCGCCGCGAGTCGTTCTCTCCCCACTCTCGGCGCCGGGACCGACGTGTTTGAACGCGTCGTCTTGCGGTCCACAGCAAGCCGTCCTATTTTTACAGGCTGAGAGCAAGCAGACCGCTTGCAAGCGCCTGTCACCCAAGCAGATGGAGGAACCGATGGACGACCGCGACGACCAGAGCCTTGAATCGATTGTCGGCAAAACGTGCTATGCCGTCTGGCTCGACATGCTCCGCCAACTCGTCCCCGACGGCCGCACGCACCGGATCGGGACGCTCATCGCCGGGATGCTCCAGTACGCAAACGAGATCGCGCTGGAGCAGACGACCGAGCCGGAGGAAGGCTCGGCGGCGTGGAGCCTGACCGAGGCCGAGGAGAACGGCGATCCCGACAGCGTGCTCTCGCTCCTGTCGCCGATCATTGAACGGTTGTACGACGACGCAGGCGTCTCCTACAAGCGGACCAGCGCCAAAGGTGCGCGGTACACGATGATCGACAGCATCGCCGAGGAGTTCCTCAACTGGTCCAACATGCCGTGGGAATAGGCCGACCGGCGCCCTTATCCCCGGCCGTGAACGATGGCGTCGGCTTCGGGTGGACGCTCGGTGAGGTGGGTGACGGGGACGCCGTGGGCGGCCATCAGCTCGCCGATCCGCTGCATGACGAGCTTGCCGAACGCGGTCCGGGCGTCGCGGTCCGACAACCCAGCGGTCGCTTCGGAGAACACAATCGGCTCGCCGAACGCGACGATCAGCTTGCGCGGACGCGGCCAGCGCTTGCATCGCGGCCAGACCCGCATAATCCCGACCAGCGCGACCGGGACGACCGGCGCCCCGCTCTGTCGGGCGAGCATCGCCACGCCCGGCATCGGCGGCAACAGCGCTGTTCCGTCGTTCAAGGTGCCTTCAGGAAAGACGAGCACCGCATGGCCGTCGCCGAGCAGCGACAGCATCGAGCGGATCGCGCCCAAATCAGCCGTCCCGCGCTCGACCGCGACGGCACCCAATCGGCCGACCAACCGAGCCAGCCACGGTTTGCGGAACAGCTCGGCTTTTGCCAGGAACTTCAACTGCCTCGGGCTTGCGGCGGCGACGAGACCCGCATCCAGATCGCTCGCGTGGTTCGACGCCAAGATCACCGCGCCGACGCTCGGGACGCGACCGGCGCCGGTGATCTCAACCCGAAACAGCAACTTCGCCAGCAACCGACCGGTCACCTGGACGCCGCGATAGAACCGGTCGGTCGCCACAAATCTCGTCTCAACGGTTGAGGTTGTTCAAGCGATCCGCTCTTGCTGAGACGGCCGTGGCGGCTCCGTTCATGGTTCGACAGGCTCACCACGAACGGAGACGCGGTTTTCAGACGGTTCCAGAAGCGAGGCCAACCCTCAACTTATGATGCCGTTAGCTGACGGCTGATAGCCCAATCAGGCGCCGGGCTTGAGGGTCGCCGCTGGGGCCGCGTGGTGCATCGGTAAGGACGCAACGGGCGGCTCGGGCATCGGTTCGCCGGACAGAACGGCGTCGGCGAGCTTCGCGACGAACTCGGACGTGAAGCCGTACTGCTCGAACAGCGTCTCGGCCGGGGCGCTCATCCCAAACCGCGTCACGCCGAACGCGGCGCCGTCCGAGCCGGTGTAGCGCTCCCATCCCATCGGCACGGCTGCCTCGACCGACAGCCGCTTGCGGACGGACTTGGGCAGCACCTTCTCGCGATACGCGGCGTCCTGCGCCTCGAACAAGTCCCAGCTTGGGAACGAGACGACGCGGACCTTGACGCCGCGACCGCTCAGAATCTCCCGCGCGCCCATCAGCCATTGCACCTCGGAACCCGACCCCATCAGGATGATGTCGGGCGTGCCGCCGTCGGCGTCGGCCAGGATGTAGGCGCCGCGCGAGGCGTCGTCGGTCAGGCCGTCGCGGCTGAACGTCGGCAGCTTCTGTCGCGAGAGGACGAACGCCGACGGGCCGGTGCGGTGCTCGATGGCGCCGCGCCAGAGGGCGGCCGTCTCGTTGCCGTCGGCCGGACGGAGCACGCGCAGACCCGGCATCGCCCGCAGCGCGGCAAGATGCTCAATCGACTGGTGCGTAGGACCGTCCTCGCCGAGTCCGATGGAGTCGTGGGTGAAGACGTAGATCACGCCGTGGCCGCTGAGGGCGGCGAGCCGGATCGAGCCGCGCATGTAATCGGAGAACGTCAAGAACGTCCCGCCGTAGGGAATCAGGCCGTAGGTGCTCATCCCGTTCAGCGCGGCGCCCATCCCGTGCTCGCGCACGCCGAACCAGACGTTCCGCCCGGCGTAATCGTCCGGCGTGAAGTTCGGCCGATTCTTGACCATCGTGTCGTTCGAGCCCGACAGGTCGGCCGAGCCGCCGAACAGCGCCGGCAGCTTCGGCGCCATCGCGTTGATGCACGCGCCGGAGGTTTCCCGCGTCGCCTTCTTGTCGGCCGTCGTGTAGGTCGGCAGATCGTCGGCCCAGCCGTCGGGCAGGTCGCCGCGAATCATCCCGATCAGCGACGCCGCTTCGTCAGAATGGTCGGTGCGGTAGCGGTCCAGTTGCTCGGTCCACTCAGCGTGCGCCGTTTGGCCGCGCTCGGCCGCTTCC
>JBBSVG010000591.1:0-2626 GCA_038233775.1 Bacteroidota bacterium
AGGAAGTGGAACTCGGTCGGCCGGACGGAGAAGGAAGCGGGGTCGGTCTGGTCCCAGCGACCGATGACCTGGACCGTCTGACCCGACCGCGCCTTCGCCCCGGCGAAGTTCGTGCTCGGTGTGACCTTGTTGATGAAGGCCGTCGAGGCGTACATCGTGAACGCGGCCAGCAGGACGATGCCGAGGATCAGTTTGAGGTTCACGGCTGGGTCTCCGGCTTGGCGGTGCGGTCAGCGCGAGCTTCGAGTCGGCCGACCCGGCGGTCGAGCGCGACCAGATAGCCGAGCAGCCCGAACCAGACGATGAGCACGAGCACGAGCACGACATAGAGATCGTGCGTCTCGAAAAAGCTGAGCATGGGGACGAAAATCCTATGGCCGGGAACTGGGCCGAGATCGGCTGGGGGCGGACGGATACGGGCTAAGATGGTGCCAGCCGGGCCGGTTGGGACGCCTACGACTCGAGCCGCACCCGACGAGGCACGACGGTCGGCCGCTCGACCGAGCCGACTTCTGCTTGGGCCTCGGGTTCCAGCCGACCGATGCGGACGCGCAGCGTGTAGAGCCAGTACAACAGCGCCAGAAACCCGAGCATCGCGGCGTAGAGGATGATCCGCGTCTCGGGCGCGATGGCCTCGATCACCGGATTGTGGACTTCCTCGCCTTTCGACAGCGCGCCGCCGGGGTGGCGACTCTTGGTGATGCGCGGGACGACGAAGATGAAGAACGGCATCGTGATCCCGGCGAACAGGTTGTACACCGCCGAGAGCCGGGCGCGTTTCTCGGCCCCGTCGAGCGCCGAGCGGAGCGCGAAATAGGCGCCGTAGATCAGCAGCAGGACAAGGATCGAGATCTGTCGCGGATCAGCCGTCCAGAACGCGCCCCACGCGAACGTCGCCCACCACGAACCGGTCAGCAGCGCCAAGATGCAGAACAGAAAGCCGACTTGGGCGGCGCTCGCGGCCCGCAGGTCGGCGTCGAGCGAGCCGGTGCGGAGCGTCTGGACCGAGGCCCAGAGCGAGACGACAAACGCAACCGTCGTCGCGATATCGACCGGGACGTGGAAGAAGATGTTCCGCGTCATCTGGCCGAGTTGGGCGGGCAGCTCGATTGGATACGCGACGGCGGCCGTGATCGTCACGGTCAGCCAGAGCGCCGTGACGAGCTTCCACGACCAGCGGCGGGCGAAGGGAACAGACGGTTTCATCGGTTCACTCTGCCGTCGATTCGTGGCCCGGCGGCGAACCGGCCTGATGGAAGCCGCGACGCGTCTCGGCGATCTGCCAGTGACCCAAGTTGTTCCGGCCGAGAATGGAGGCGCGGAACAGATACGTCCCCCGGTTGAACGCCGTCAGTCGGACCAGCACGCGGTCGTGGCGGAGCAACTCGACCGGGCTGAACTGCAACACCGGCAGCGGGGCGACGATGACCGGGTGCATGAAATCCCGCGTTCGGGTCTCGACGGTCTCGAACCGGGTGCCCAACTCGCCGACCGGGACGCCGGGCCGCGACTCAGGCAGCGTGTCGCCGATGACCGAAAAGGCGTTGGACAGCTTATAGACGCGGTTCGAGTCGAGCGTCGTGTCCACGTCGTTGAAATAGACGGTGCGGAACAGCGTGTCGCCGAGCGCGTCCTCGAGCGCAAGCCGCTCGACGATCCGCCGGTCGGGCAGCTCCAACGAATCCGATTTCGGGTGGCGCCACCACCACTGGCCGACCGTCTTGCCGCTGAACCGCTGGTCGACCGACGGCCGGGCCAGCGCCCGGTCGCGCGCCTTGTCGGCCTCGCTGCGGCAGCCGATGACGGTGAGCAAGGTCAGCAGACCGAGCACGGCGAAGCGGGAAAAAGCCATCTGTGTGCTCCCGTTGGGTTAGAAACCGACCTGACCGCCGTCGTTCGAGGTCGGCGGCCGGGTGCCGTCGCCGGGGTTGCCTTCTTCGAACGACGGGTCGAAGCCGGTGTGGACATCGCAGGCGGTGCGCGGCGCGTCGGCCCGGCGCATGACCTCGGTGTACGGCTCGGGACACGCTTCGGTCGCGAGCTTGTTGCTCGTCGGACAGATGCGGACCCGGACGATCCCGGCGGGCATCGGGAAGGTGGCCGGTGGCAGCGCGTCGGATAGCTTGGGGTCTTTGTAGATCTCGGCAAAGGTCAGCGCCCAGATCGGCAGCGCCGCTCGGGCGCCCTGACCGAGCGCCATCGACTTGAAGTGGACGTGCCGGTCGTTGAACCCGACCCAGACGCCGCCGACGAGTTGCGGCGTGTAGCCCATGAACCACGCGTCGGCGTGCTCTTGGGTAGTCCCGGTCTTGCCCGCCGCCTCGCGGTTGAACCCGCCGTACTTGCCGGAATAGATCCCGGCCCCGGTTCCACCGGCGTGAACGACGCCCTCGAGCATGTCGGTCATGAGAAACGCCGTCTCAGGCGAGAGCACCTCGTGCTGGTTCGGCGCGGCCGTCCAGATCGGGTTGTTGTACCGGTCCTCGATCCGCGTGATCGTGATCGGTTCGGTATAAACGCCCTCGTTGGCCCAGACGCCGTAGGCCGCGAGCATGTCGATCAGCTTCACATCGCTGGTGCCGAGGCCGATGGACGGGACCGGGTCGAGCGGCGTCGTGATGCCCAA
>JBBSVG010000592.1:0-2625 GCA_038233775.1 Bacteroidota bacterium
CGGCCGAAAGCGCGGTCGGCTTCTCGCACAGGACGTGTTTTCCGGCCGAGAGCGCGGCCCGGACCATCTCCAGATGCTCGCCCGGCGGCGCGACGATGCTGACCAGATCGACCTCCGGCAGCGTCACCAGATCGCGCCAGCGGGCCGGGGCGTGGGGAATCCCAAGCGCGGCAGCCCGGTCGGCGGTCTTCTCTGGGTTGTGACCGCTCAGCGCGACGACCTCAAGGCCGACGTGGCGGAACGCCGGAACCTGCACGTTGGCACCCCAACCGGTGCCGATGATGCCGATGCGAGCCAAACAAATCTCTCCTGAGACAAATGAACGTGCAAAGTGTCCGCTCGGCCTGAACCGGACGGCGGCGGCGGCTCCATTCATGGATTCGACAGGCTCACCACGAACGGAGATCAACTTCGCTTGCACGCCTATTTTCGAGGCGTGGTGTAAAGTAAGCGGTTCGTTGGGTAAACCGACCGGCGGGCTGAGGAAATCCCGTCAAACAGCAGCGGGACCGGCCGCATGGCGAACCGGTCCCGCTGTGAATCGACGCCGTCGGTTACTTGACGAGCGTCATCCGAACCGTCCGCACCTGACGGGCGCCCGAGGCTGGCTCGACCGTCAAACGCGCGACGTACAGACCGCTGGCGAGACCGGCGCCGTCGAAGCGGGCCTCGTAACGACCGGCGGCCTTCGGTTCGTCGACCAGATGGGCGACCTCGCGGCCCAACCCGTCATAGACGACGAGCAGCACGCGACCGCCAACCGGCAACTCGTAGGCGAGCGCCGTCGTCGGGTTGAACGGGTTCGGCGCAGCCGGCAACAGCGCGAACGCCGTCGGCTGGTCGATGCTGACCGAGATCTCCGGGCCGACTTCGGTCGTCCCGTCGAGATCGCGCTGAACCAGCCGATAGCGCTGGGTCTGTCCGGTCGCCGTTCGGTCGGTGAAGCGGTACGAACGCGCCTCAACGGTCGTCCCGTTGCCCGAGACAAAGGCGAGTTCGGTCCACGTCTCCCCTGAGCGGCGCTGGACCGAGAAGCCAGCGTTGTTCGTCTCGGTCGCCGTCGTCCAAGCGAGTTCGACCACACCGCGAGCCCCAGCGTGGCCGGTGAACGAGGCCAGCTCGACCGGCACCGGCGCCGTCGGCAGGATCGTTCCGGGTCCAGCGTTCGGTCCGTAAGCGACCACGGCCAGCGCGGCGCCGTTCTGGTTGACGGCCGGAACGAAGAAGCCGTCGATGACGAGCGTCAGCGCTTGGCCGGCCCCGGCGGTCAACCGAACCCGCTGGTAGGTGGTCAGCCCGTCGCCGCTGGTGACATCGAGCGTCGTCGTGCCCGGCGCGAGCGTCAGGTACGTGCCCGAGGCGTCGGTGTAGAGCGCGTCGTTGAGCAGCGTCGCGCCGCCGTCGGCGACCCGAACATCGAGCGAACCGAGATCGGTCACGCCGTGCAGAATGCGGACCTGCACGTCACCGGCCGAGGTGCTCGTTTCGCGTGCGTTGTCGAGCAGCTTGATCGTGACCGCCGTCGAGCGACCCGACGGATTCGGGGCGAACAGGGCCGGATTGCGGACGCCGAGGACGACGGCTTGATTGGTCGAGCCGACCGGCAGCGTCGTCGTCAGCCGGTAGAACGCCTGCGACGAGTCGGTGCTGGTGGACGGGGCGACAGCCAGCTTGATCGGCAGCCCAGCCGTCACGTTGAGATACGCCGTCGCCGCGCGGAAGGCGAGGTTGTCAGCGATCTTGACGCCATCGAGGTACAGATCGACCAGCGCCAGCGACGGATCGGCCGACTCGGCGATCAGTTGCAGACGGGCCAGCCCAATCCCGCTTCCGCTCAGCGTGACGGTCCGGCTGACCGCGCCCGGCGATGACAGCACCAGCGTCGCGCTCTTCGTCCCGGCCGTGGTCGGGGTGAAGGTCACATCGAGCGTTTGGGGACTGGTCGCGTTGGCCGGGATGCTCGTCGGCATGACGGCGAACTGATCGGCGTCGGGACCGGTGATCGTCGCGGTGATCGGCCCGGTCAGCCCGCTGAACGTGACGGTGACTTGCTGCGCCGGGCTGGTCGTGTTGACCGAACGCTGACCGAACGCAAGCGAGGCGGGCGAGGCGGTCAGCCCCGGTGAGCCGTTGGTCAACCGGAGTTGACGCGACGAATCGGGTTCGGTGATCCGCCGGGTCGTCCCGTTCGGCCCCTCGGCGACGACATAGTAGTACACCGTCGTCGTCTCGCCCGGCTCGATCCCGGCCAGAATGAGCAGCGTCTGCAAGTCGGCCTCGCTGACCGTCACGCTGGTCGCGTTGCCGACCGGCCGCTCGAAGATCGGCGTCGGGATGGCCCGCTCGTCGAGCACATAGAACGTGTACGATGTGGCGCCAGCCGACGGCGTCCACTGGCCGACCACCGGATCGTCGCCGTCGGCCGGGTTGACGATCTTGGTGAAGCCCGGCACCGGCGTCGGCGGTGTGACGAAGGTGAAATCGCCCAGTTGACCGAGGCCAACCAGAGCGACCAGTTGGTTCGACGCGCCCGGCGACGAGAACGTCAGCGTCGCCGAGCGGGTGCCGACATCGGTCGGGCTAAAGGTGATGGTAAAGGTCTGCGGGCTGGTCGTGTCGCCGGGC
>JBBSVG010000593.1:0-2611 GCA_038233775.1 Bacteroidota bacterium
CCGAACAGCCCGCCGAGCATTCCGGTCAGTCCGCCGCCCGAACCGCCCTCGGCGAGCCGGGTCGCCGTGCGCTCGGCCAGCCCGTCGGCCGTTGGGAGGTGGCTCGTGACTTGGGTGAAATCGGCCGGATCGAGCCGCTCGCGTATCTCGTGAAAGAGCAACCCCAGCCCCGATTCGATCTGCGTCGGGTCGGTCGTCTCGCCCTCGGTCGCCGCCCGTTCCGCCACCGCCTGCACCAGTTCGTTCATCTGTCTCTCCTGTGGTTGTCGCCCGACTGCTCGTGCCGTCTTCCGCCAAAACGCCGAATCGGTCCGCCGCGTTCTGCGGCCGGTCGCTTGCCTTTCCTCCGAGGCGCCGCTATCTTCGTTCGGTTGGTTTGCGTCCGCCGAGAAAGAGAGCCCGTGTTATGCAACTGCCTGAGCATTCGCCGTTCACCGAGGCCAGCCTGTCGGAGATCGGGCAGGTGCTCGGCTGTCCGCCCGCCGTTCGCGGCAACCACGTCCATTACGAGTGGATGCCCGAGGGCGACCACACCCGAAAGCTGTCCGTCGAGGTTTATCCCGACATCCCCATCGGCAAGCGGCACGGCGCGCTCGTCTCGGTCTTCACGACGAACGCGCACCTGCAACTGCACTTCTGCACCGGGTTCGTCGCCAGCGAGGATTTGGGCGAGGTGACGTTCGTCGCGGAGGCCTCGGGCAAGGTCAGCGGCCTGATCCTCGAACGCGAGGGCGGCTGCTCGCTCTACACCAACGTGGACCGCGAACTGCTTTCGGGCGATTTCACGCTGCTCGCGCCCGAAGTCATGCTCTCCGGCGTCGCCCTCTCGCTGACCGAGCATCTGCTGACCGACGAGCCGCCGACCGCATCGTGACCGACGACCGGCACGAGATTGAGGTGACGAACGCGCACCCGCTTCGGCTCGTCCCGACCGACGGGCTGGCTGCGCTCGTCGCCCGTGTGCTGACCGGCGAAGGCGAAACGGGCGCGACGGTCGGGCTGATCCTGACCGACGGCCCGACGATTCACCGGCTCAACCGCGAGTTTCTCGCCCACGATTGCGTCACCGACGTGATCTCGTTTCGACTGGACGACGGCGACGAGATCGAGGGCGAAATCTATGTCTGCTTGGACCAAGCCGAGCGGCAGGCGCCCGACTTCGGCGCGACGTATCCCGAAGAAGTGCTCCGGCTCGCCATCCACGGCGCGTTGCACCTGTGCGGCTGGGACGACGCGACCGACGGCGAGCGGGCCGCGATGCACGAGCGCGAGAACGTCTATCTGCGGACCACCGACGCGCAGCCGGACGATGGCGGCGGCTGGGGCACCGCGCCGCTCTGACCTTTTTCCCGATTGGCGGAACCCGAGATGCAGGACCGGATTGTTGAAATCATCCTCTACCTGATGGGTGAGATGGGTCGCGGGCAGCGACCGCTGGGCGAGGTCAACCTCGGTCCGCTCTCCGAGCGCGGCTACACCGACGGCGAGATCTCGACCGCGTTCAGTTGGCTGTTCGACCGTTTCGCCGCCGAGGGGACGGGCGTCGGTGGCTCGTTTGGTCGCGGCCTGGGCGGCACGACACCGGGTCGCGGGGGTTCGGTTCGGGTGCTGCACGAGGCCGAGCGGATGGTCGTCACGCCGGCCGCTTATGGCTATCTGATCCAGTTGCGGGCGCTCGATCTGCTGTCCGATCACGACGTCGAGCAGATCCTCGAACGGATCATGATGATGGGGCCGGACCGGGTCGAGTTGGCCGACATCAAGCAACTTGCCTCGCAGATCGCCTTCGATTTCGCCGAACCCGACCGCAGCGGCAGCCGCCTGACCCTCAACGGTCACGACACCGTTCAGTAGTCGCCGGGACGCCCCCGTTTCAGCCGGGCCGATTGCCCTGACTCGGGCTGTCGGCCCAGTTTGTGCGTTTTCGTGTGTACGCGAGCGGCCCCTTTTCCCGAACCGACCGGCGGGTTTCACCCAAGCAAATCGTTCATGTCTAAGAAGCATCTGGTGGTCGTCGAGAGCCCGGCAAAGGCCAAGACGATCAACAAGTATCTGGGCAGTGAGTTTATCGTCATGGCGTCGGTCGGCCACATCCGCGACCTGCCCGACCGTGATCTCGGCATCCAGATCGACAAAGGCTACGCGCCGGATTACGTCGTCTCGAAAGGCAAGGGCGAGGTCGTCAAGAAGCTCCGCGCCGCCGCCGAGGACGCCGACCGCGTCTATATCGCGACCGACCCCGACCGCGAGGGCGAGGCGATTGCGTGGCACATCGCCAGCGAGATGGGTCCGAAGGCGCAGTCGAAGATCAGCCGCGTCCTGTTCCACGAGATCACGCCGTCTGCCGTCAAAGCTGCCATCGCGGCGCCGCGAGAGATCGACCAGAAGCTGTTTGAGGCGCAGCAGGCGCGTCGGGTGATGGACCGGTTGGTCGGCTACAAGGTCTCGCCGTTTCTCTGGAAGACCGTTTACAAAGGGTTGTCGGCGGGCCGGGTTCAATCGGTTGCGCTGCGAATCCTGGCCGAGCGCGAGCAGGAGATCCGCGATTTCAAGCCGGTCGAATACTGGTCGGTTGAAGCGACGTTCGAGACCGCTGAGCGCGAGTCGTTCA
>JBBSVG010000594.1:0-2610 GCA_038233775.1 Bacteroidota bacterium
CGTGGTGAGCCTGTCGAATCCATGAACGGAGCCACCGCAGCGACTTGCACTTCGTAGCGTTGAGATCAGGTCTGAAACAGTCGAGTGTAGAGATCGCCGTGGAGCAGTTGGGCGATGTCGAGCACGAAGGCGGAGCGGGCGGCGTCGCGGTGGGTTTTGCCGGTTTGCGCCGCGATGATCGGGTCGAACACGTCGTAGAACGCGTGCTGCAACCGGTGCGCCTCCAGCGGACCCAGAAAGCCCAACCGAATCGCCGCGCTGAGTTGATCGCGCAGCAAGAGGTGCAACATCAGCGTCTGCATCTCAGACAGCGAGCAGCCGACTCGGTGCAGCGTCAGCGCGACCATCGGCGTGAAATGCGTCGGCAGGTCGTGCGCCGCGAACCAATCGCCGAGCACGTCGAGGTCGGCGTCGGGGTAGAACGACCGCAGCAGTTTCAGCCACGTTCGGCCCTGCACAACGCTCGCCCGAGCCACCGCCGGAACCAGCAACTGTGCGTCGTAGATCTCGACGATCTCGCGCAACTCGTCGCCGGGCGCAAGCGACGCGCACGATGCGAGAAACGGCAGTTCGAATCCGCCAGCCTGCTGCAAACCGGCGTACAGGTGGTGTCGCAGCCCCGAATCGTCGCGGATCAGCCCGAGCGTCAGGCTGCTCTCCAGCCCGGACGAGTAAGCGAACGCGCCGGTCGGCAGCCCCGAATCGGCCAGATGCAGCAACTGGGCGGCGTGCATCAGAACAGGTTATAGAGCTGCGCCAGCGGCAGTTTCTCGGCTGGTTCGCAGGTCAGATGGACGCCATCGACGGTGACGCGGTAAGTTTCCGGGTCCACGGCGATGTTCGGCAGCGTGCTGTTCAGCGCCATGTCATGCTTGGTCACGCTGCGGCAGCCTTTGACGGCGACGACCTGCTTGGTCAGCCCGTAGTGCTGCCGGACGTGGCCGACCGAGGCTTGCGAGACGAACACCATCGCCGAACGCCCGACCGCGCCGCCGAGCGCGCCGAACATCGGCCGCGTGTGCGACGGCTGCGGCGTTGGGATCGAAGCGTTCGCGTCGCCCATCTGCGCCTGGGCGATGAAACCGCCTTTGATGATCATCTCGGGCCGCGAGCCGAAGAACGCCGGTTTCCACAGCACCAGATCGGCCAGCTTGCCGACCTCGACCGACCCGATCTCGTCGGCGATGCCGTGGGCGCGGGCCGGGTTGATCGTGTACTTGGCGATGTAGCGGCGAACGCGAAAGTTGTCGGCTGGACCGGCGGCGTCCTCGGGCAACGGACCGCGCTGCGCCTTCATCTTGTGCGCCGTCTGCCACGTTCGGGTGATGACCTCGCCGACCCGGCCCATCGCCTGCGAGTCGCTGCTGAGGATGCTCAACGCGCCGATATCGTGCAGAATATCCTCGGCCGCGATGGTTTCGCCGCGAATCCGGCTCTCGGCAAAGGCCACATCCTCCGGGATGTTCCGGTCCAAATGGTGGCAGACCATCAACATATCGAGGTGCTCGTCGATGGTGTTGACGGTGAACGGCCGGGTCGGGTTGGTCGATGACGGGATGACGTTCGGTTCGCCGCAGAGCTTGATGATGTCCGGCGCGTGGCCGCCACCGGCGCCCTCGGTGTGGTAGGCGTGGATCGTGCGACCCTTGAACGCAGCGGTCGAGGTTTCGACGAACCCGCTCTCGTTGAGCGTGTCGGTGTGGATGCAAACCTGCACGTCGTAGCGGTCGGCGATGGTCAGGCATTGGTCGATGGCGGCGGGCGTCGTGCCCCAATCCTCGTGCAGCTTGAACCCGAGCGCCCCGGCCTCGATCTGCTCCGTCAGCCCGTCCGGTTTGGCGCTGTTGCCTTTGGCGAGAAACCCGAAGTTGAGCGGATAGACGTCGGTCGCCCGGAGCATCCGTTCGATGTGAAACGCGCCCGGCGTGCAGGTCGTCGCGTTCGTCCCGGCCGCCGGACCGGTGCCGCCGCCGATCATCGTCGTCACGCCCGATGCGAGCGCTTCCGGGATCTGCTGCGGACTGATGAAATGGATATGGCTGTCGATCCCGCCAGCGGTCACGATTTGCCCCTCGCCGGCCATGACCTCGGTCGTCACGCCGACCGTCATGCCGGGTGTCACGCCGGGCATCAGGTGCGGATTCCCGGCTTTGCCGAGGCCTGCAATGCGGCCGTGCTTCACCCCAATATCGGCTTTGTAGATGCCGGTGTAATCGACGACGAGCGCGTTGGTGATGACCAGATCGAGCGCTTCGGCCTGACCGATCCCGGCTGCCTGCCCCATCCCGTCGCGCAGCACCTTGCCGCCGCCGAACTTGCATTCCTCGCCGTAAACGCAGAAATCCCGCTCGACTTGGATGATGAGATCGGTGTCACCCAGCCGGACCCGGTCGCCGACCGTCGGACCGTACATCTCGGCATACGCGCGGCGGTCGAGCGGGAAAGCCATGGCGAAACGGGCTGCGGCGCCGTAGGCAGCGCCGGGGTAAAGGGTTGAGCTACTGACCGAAGCGCTCAAGCGCGGCGGCGCGGACCGCCGGGTCGTCGAGTGCGCCGTCGGTCCAGCCGTTGCCGCTGTAGCCGATCCGCTCGCCCGAGAAGGCGACCAGC
>JBBSVG010000595.1:0-2606 GCA_038233775.1 Bacteroidota bacterium
GCGCCCAAGAAGACGACGCTCGCCTTCGACATTACCAGCGGTTCAAACCAAGCCCTTCAGGAGCTTGGCAACTTAGACCCGAGCCGCAACAGTTCCCGCTCGATCGAAGGCATGGGAAACAGTATCTATGCCGCGGCACAGGCGGCGCTCAAGGAATTGTCACGTTCCGCTCGCGAAGCGGCCGATGATGCACAAGCGTCTCTCGCGGATGTAGACACAGCGCCTCTCCAGCGGCAGATCAACAAGGTCACCCGCGAATACGAGCGCCAGCGTGAAGAAGCGGAGCGGTCCAACGGATCGGCTGAAACTCTCGACGCGCTTCGCCTCAAGAAAGAAGCTGATGTTGGCGCGCTCATCAAACAAAATACGATGGACGAGGAGGCACGACGCACCGGGTATGCGCTGACGATCCAGCAGATACAGGCCGTCACCGTTGCGGAGAGAGCCCGCATTGCCGGGGAGCAAGCGCGTATCGGCATTCTGGATAAAGTCGCGGCTGGGGAGGCTGCGGCGGCGGCGTCTGCCCAGGTGTTCGCCGAGGCAACCCGATCGGCCACAGACGCGCTGACCAGCGCCAACCTCTCGCTGATGACCACGGGCCTGACCGGCTACGCGCAGCAGATGGCGCAGATCAACGTCGAGATCGAACGCCAAATCGCGCTCAATCCGCAGAATGCCGAAACGTGGCGCAAGGTCGGTGAAGCGCAGAAGCAGGCGCTGGACATCACTACGCGCAACAGCCTTCTGAATCCGCAGAACGACAACCTCTATCAACTCCGCGCGGAAGCCTCGGCGATCGGCGAGAGCGATGCGGCGCGCAAGAAGATGCTTTCCGGCGTACAGGCCGAGATCGACCTTCGGCGGGCCGGGATTGATCCGCTGTCCAAGATGGCGGATCTCTATCGCGAGAACGCCAAGGAGGCCGCGAACCTTCAGGAGGTCATCGACAACGCGAACCGTCGCAAGTCGCTGTCCTTCGATCGCTCGCAGCTTTTCCGCAGCGACAGCGAGGCTCAGATCGCGTCGAGCCTCAACGGCACAGGCCTCGGGCAGGACAGTGTCGAAGCCGCCTACATGCGCCGCACAGCGCAGTTGAAGGAATACCGCGACCTCAATCGCGAAGTCTGGACCGGCATCGGTCAGGACATCATCACAAACGGCGTCAACCCGCTGGAGGCAGCCGGTAACCCTGCGAAGAAGCTGGGCGCCAGCATCATCGACAAGGGCGTCACGGCGCTCGCAGATGGCCTGTTCAATTCCGTCTTCGGCGGGGAGATGGGCGGGATCGTCGCGCCGACACGGGACACGGTTGGCCTGTCCGCGGCGAACGCGATGTGGGTTCGCTCGGCGGACGGTGGGGCAGGGCTCGGCTCAGCGCTCGCCGGCGGGGCCAACGACAACAGCGTTCAGCGCGGCGGTGCGCTCGAGGCGATCGACAGCAACTTCGCGACAGGTGCCGTGGCCGGCAGCAACATCGCCTATCGCAATGCCATCAAGGCAATCGAGAGCGCGGGCAGCGGCGGCTATTCGGCGCTTGGTCCGGTCACCAAGTCCGGCGATCGAGCATATGGCGCCTATCAGATGATGGGCGCGAACATCCCGTCGTGGTCAAAGGCCGCGCTCGGCAAGTCCATCAGCACGTCGCAGTTCATGGCCAACCCGGGCCTGCAGGATCAGATCTTCGATCACCGGTTCGGCGGGTATGTCGGCAAGTACGGCGAGCGGAATGCGGCCCAGGCGTGGTTCGGCGGCGAGGGGTCGATCGGCAAGAATGGTCGCACCGATCAGCTTGGAACATCCGTCGGTAAGTACGGCGATCTGTTCGTTGCCGATGTCAGCAAGGCGCAAAAGGGGCTTGCGCAGTCGTCCACCACGCTTGCGCTTGCGGCCAACGATCAGGCACAGAAGTTCGGCGCCGTCACCGGAGCTTTCAACGCCGGCATCGGCCAGGTGGTTGACCAAGCCGTGCCCGGCTTCGGCGGCATCATGACGACGCTGCTCAACGGACTCTCGCAGAAATCGGGCGGTGGCGGCGGCGTTGGTGGGTTCCTCGGCAATCTGTTCGGCGGCGGCTCATCTGCGCTTTCCGCGGGCGCGAAGGCAGCCAGCCTTGCCAATGTCGGCGGGTTCGCTGGTTTCTTCGCGGACGGCGGCACCATCGGGGCAGGGCAGTTCGGCGTTGTTGGCGACAGTCGAGACGGACGGCCGAACCCGGAGCTTATCCGCGGCCCGGCGCACATCACGCCTTTGTCGCGCTTGCAGAACCCCGCGAACACCCAGGCGCCAACGGTCAACATCAACGTCGTGAACCGAAACTCCGAACACATCGTGATGGAGGAAGTCGACGATGGGCGCGGGGGGAAGACACTCGAGGCCCGACTTGACGAAAAGACGGCTCGCCAGCTTTCGCAAAGCGGTTCCCGCACCGGGCAGGCACTCAAAGGCAACTTCGGCGCCAAGCGGCGGGTGACCCAGCGATGAGCATCCCCGTTTGGCCGGCTGGCCTGCCACAGAAGCCCCTCGTCGACGGCTACAGCAAGGGCTACGGCGATGGGCGGTCCTTCCGCGATATGGACGCCGGGCCCCCCAAGGTGCGCCGCCGCTAC
>JBBSVG010000596.1:0-2579 GCA_038233775.1 Bacteroidota bacterium
CGTCGCCGTCGAGCGGGTCCAGACGAAGGATTGCGCCGCCGCCGAACCGGTGACGGTCAGCAAAAACGCGGAAGCGAGCAGAGCAGAGCGCATATCGGTCAGGCGATGGGTGAGCGGGTCGGACGGGTCTGCCGCCGCAACCATCGCAGCGCCAGGATAAACAGAACGGCGCCGAGCGTGTCGGCGAGCCAGTCGAACACGTCGGCCGAGCGGTTCGGGGTGAACAACTGGTGCAGCTCGTCGGTGATGCCGTAGAGCGAGGCGAGCACGGCCGCCCAGATGAACGGGTGCGCGCTTAGTTTCGGCCAGCGTTTTTGCGCTTCGAGCGACCGAACGAGCAACACGCCGAGGACGCCGTAGATCGCCAGATGAACGAGCTTGTCGAACGAGAAGAGATGCACTTCCGGCAGCTTGTAGCCGGGGATGCTCGATTGGCCGAACAGCGCCGCCAGCCAGAGAATCGCTGGCAGATGCCGCCGGGCGAACGGGATGCTCTTCATGGGTGCTCGATCTCGACGAGGGCACGGCCGACGGCGGCCAGCAGATCGGTAGCGATCAGGCTCCGGGCGCCGCGTTCGGTCTCGACGATTTGCGCGGCCCGGCCGTGAAGATACGCACCCGCCGCCGCCGCGCCCTCCGGTGTTGCGCCCTGGGCCAACAATCCGGCGACGAACCCGGTCAGCACATCGCCGGTCCCGACCGTTGCGAGCGCCGCCGTGCCGGTCGGGTTGAACAGGCTGAACCCGTCCATCGCGACCGTAATCGTCGGGGCGCCTTTGACCAAAACCGTGCATCTGAGCTTCGACGCGACCTGTCTGCCGAGCGCCCAGCGCGTCGGTTCGTCGCCCTCGCCGCTGCCGATCCCGAGCGTGCTTGCCAGCCGCTTGAGTTCGCCTTCGTGCGGCGTGACGACGGCACAATTCGGCTCGGTCAGATCGCTGGTCGTCAGCCCGAACAGCGCGTCGGCGTCGATGACAACCGGGCCGCGTCGCGCCCGAATCACCCGCCGAATCAGCCGCTGCACTTGGTCGCCGCGACCCAAACCGGGACCGATCAGCAGCACGTCGGCCCAATCGAGCCGCTCGGCGATCTGGTCAAACGCCGACTCGGCCAACTCACCCTCGTCGGTTTCAGGCAGCCCATCGAACATCGCCTCGGTCAGCGACGCCGCCAAGATCGGAACCGTCGAGCGCGGCGCACCGATCACAACGGCCCCGGCGCCGATCCGCAGCGCGGCCGTCGCGGTCATCACCGCCGCGCCGGTTTTGCCGACCGATCCGGCCAGCACGAACACCTTGCCCGTCGAGTATTTGTACGAGTCAAACGCCCGTTGGGGCAGCGCGTCGCGGACCGCTTCGGCCGTCGTTTGGCCCGCTTGCCAATCGCGGCGCAGCGCCGTCGGAAAACCGATCTCCGCCAGATGAACCGTCCCGGCAGCTTCCCGACCGGCGCCCATCAGCAATCCCGGTTTCAGCGCGGCGAAGGTGATCGTATCGCAAGCCCGAACGTGCGGCTCGGTCGCCGCGCCGTCATCGGCCCCAACGCCAGTCGGCAGATCGAGCGCGATAACAGGAACGCCCGCGTCGGCCCACTCAACCAGCCGCTCGACAGCCGTGCGGATCGGCTCGCGCAGCGTTCCGCCCGATGCGCCGGTGCCCAACAGCGCATCGACAGCCAGCGCCGGGCACGGTGCGTCGGCCAGTTCCGGCCGACCGGCGTCGATCAGCCGCAACCCGTCGTCGGCCATCGCCCGGAGCGTGGTCAGCGCATCATGCGCCGCGCCTTTCGCCGCCGGTCCGCCGACCAAATAAACGATCAGCCGCGCCCCGGCGAGTCGCAGCCAGCGGGCGACGACCAGCCCGTCGCCGCCGTTCAGCCCGCGTCCGCACAGAACCGCGACCGGTTCGCCGCGACGGATCAGCGCGCCGTGTTGCGCCAAAAGGATCTCGGCGGCGGCGCGGCCGGCCGTCTCCATCAGCACCCGCGTCGGCAAACAGAACCGCTCGGCGGCTTGCTGGTCGGCGGTGTGCAACTCGTCCGAAGTGGCGACGGGGCGGAGCAGGGTTCGGTTCATAGCGGGCGAAAGCGTGAAATCTCGACGGTCGGCGTGGTTGGCGGCAGTCGGGCCGCGTATCTTGCCGCCCCGTTTCTTCTCAACCGTCGGAGGTCCGATGTCGGTTCGCGCCCTGCTCCGTCTGCTCCCATTTGCCCTGTTCATCGCCGGTTGCGGCGGCACCCGACCGTCGGCGACCGTGCCCAACTCGCCTTCAAAGGTCGCCGAATTGCACCGGCAACTCGACGCGCTGCTCGGCGATGCGCCCGGCGACAGCCTGTTCATCCCCGCCCAAGCGCACGTCAAGATCGTCTCTCTGGCGACCGGCGAGACGCTGTACGAACGCGGCGCCGAGCAACTGATTCGCCCGGCGTCGAACATGAAGCTGCTGACGACGGCGGCGGCGCTCGTCTATTTGGGGCCGCGCTTCGAGATCTCGACCGACGTGCTGGCCGATTCCGTCCGCGCCGACGGGACGATTCTCGGCAATTTGTACTTGGTCGGCCACGGCGACGCGATGCTCGAA
>JBBSVG010000597.1:0-2567 GCA_038233775.1 Bacteroidota bacterium
CGTGAGAAATGCCCAGATGGCGACCGGCGACGTCGCTGAAGACGGCGCGGAAGTCGGTCGTCAGGGCCAGATCGCGGCCGTCGTGGAGCGCGTCGGGGTCGAGGCCGGGGAAGTCACCGTGGACCTTGCCGCCTGCGACACCGTCGCCGAGCACGAACATGCACGAGGCGTGGCCGTGGTCGGTTCCGCCCGATCCGTTCTCCCGAGCCGTGCGCCCGAACTCGGTCATCGTCATCAGCGTCACGTCCGACTGGAGCGGCCCGATGTCGGTCCAGAACGCACCGATGCTGTCGGCCAGATCGCGGGCGCGGCCGGCGAACGACCCGCGTGCGGTCCCCTGAGCGACGTGCGTGTCCCACCCGCCGCTCTCGGCGAAGGCGACCTCCAACCCAACGTCGGCCTTGATCAGTTGCGCGATCTGCCGTAGGCTCTTGCCGAGCGGCGAATTCGGATACGACGCGCCGGATGCCGGGCGATAACCGGCCACGTCGAGCCGGTCGAGCATCTTCGACGCCTCGAACGATTCCTTGCCGGTGCCGCGCAGCAGCGTTTGCGAGGTCTGGTCGTAGAGCGCCTCGAACGACTGGCCCGCCGCTTGGGCCGCCCCGCCCGCGCCAGGCAAGCGGACGCCGAAATCGGCCAGATCGGCGACCGCGACGGCGGGCCGGTCGCCGTAGAGCGAGCGCGGCAAGGCGGGCGTCAGCGCGACGGCCTGAAACGGCGTCGCCTCGTGGCCGAGCAGTCCGACGGCCCGGTTCAGCCAGCCGGACGGCGTCCCTTTGCGACCCGGCGTGCCGCTCTCCATGTAATCCTGCGCGTCAAAATGCGACCGTGTCGGGTCGGGCGAGCCGACGGCGTGGACGATCCCAAGCCGACCCTCGCGCCACATCGGGGCCAGCGAGCCGAACGCCGGGTGCAGCCCAAATTGGCCGTCGAGGTCGATCAACCCGTCACCGGCCGAGCGGGCGGCGGACATCGCGAGTCGCGGCCGGAGCGCCTTCAACGCCGGATCGGTGAACGGCGTGACGGCCATCAGCCCGTCCATCGCGCCGCGTTGGAAGATCGTAACCAGCACCTTCCGCTTGCCGTAAGGCGCCGGGCCGACGGCCGAGAGCGCCGTCCGGTTGAGGAACAGCGGACCGGCGCCGACCGAGAACAGCGCCAGGCCGCCGGATTTCAGAAACGCGCGTCGATTCATCATCGCAGACTCTCCTCGGGTCGATCCACTCTAAGAAATGATTTTGCAAGCGATCCGCTCGTCCTGCGCCGGGCGGCGGCGGCTCCGTTCATGGATTCGACAAGCTCACCACGAACGGAGATTTGCTTCGGCTGGACATCGGTTTTCGAGAACTGATGACAACTCTTCCGACGTCGGGCAGGAACGGTTTCGCGCCGACCGTTGCCGGGAAATGGGGTCAATGGCGTTGGAACTCAGGCGAACCGAGCAGCAGCCCGACGACCTGCGCCAGTGCGGTCGGCGCCGGGGCGTCCGGTTGGGTGCGCGCCGACGCCGGACGGTCGCGGCGACCGGGCGCCTTGCCGGGCGCGGGCCGGGTCCGCTCGGCGGTTGGATCAGCGGCAACGGCGCCCGGCGCGGCGTCGCTGTCGGGCATCAGCGTCGGCTCGTCGTCGTCGGCAGACATCTGCGGGGCGGCGGTCGGGGCGGCTTGGTCGAGCTTCTGGCCGAAGGTCGGGTCGTGGACGGCGGGCAGCAGCCGATCCACCGTGCCTAACAGCGACCGCTCGGGCAGCAGCTTGGGCGCGTAGGTGCGGAGCGCGGCCTCGGCCGATTCGGGTTCGTGGTGATCGTTCAGCGCCAGCAGGTCGAACCGGACGCCGGGCACGCGCCCCGTCGCGAGTTGCAGCCCGAAGTTCATCCGGTTGAGCAGCGAGCCGGTGTTGACCCACGCCGTCGCCCGGTCGGGGTAGCCGGTTGGGGCTTGGTAGGCGTAAAGCGGCTGGCCCATGCGCGTGATCCAGTCGAGCAGCGCACGCGGCCGGACGATGTCGGCGTCGAGCGCCCGGACGGCCGAAACAGTCAACTCGAACGGTGATTTGATCTTCTGATCGCGACTGGCCCAGAACTCGGGCGAGTAGATCAGCGCCCGCATCGTCGCCCGCAGGTCGCCGTCCGTTCGGGTGAACACGGCCGCGAGTTGGTCGATCAGCGCGGCGGGCGGGTCGTCCGAGACGAAGCGGGTGGCGAGTTGTCGGGCCAGATGACGAGCGGTCGCCGGGTGCCGGGCGACGAGATCGAGGACACGCTCGCCCTCGTCCAGTCCGCCGCCGGCCGGAAAGGAGTGGCCGAGGATCGTTTTCGCCCCGGCGTCGTGGGCGTCGGCGCGGAACAGAAACTCGCCGTCAACGACAAAGCCGACGGCGCGGCCGCGAGCGATCCGTTGCTCGATGTTCGCCGCATTTGCGCCGTAGCCGCCGCGAGGCAGGACGGTCCAGCCGGTCAGCGCACGGGCGACTTCGGCCACGTCGGTTTGCGTGTAGCCGCCATCGACGCCGAGTGTGTGCAGCTCCATCAACTCGCGGGCGTAGTTCTCATTCACGCCACGCGC
>JBBSVG010000598.1:0-2566 GCA_038233775.1 Bacteroidota bacterium
CCGGGGGCTTGAGGCGGCGGCCGAAGCGGGCGCGCGAGCGCGGGTCCACGGCCGGATAGTTGGGCGGGGCGCGCGCGGCGCCGTCTGGTGGACCGACGGCGCGCCCGACTTCAACCGCCGAATGGTCCGCGACACGCCTTACGCCGACTGGTTTGCCTCCCTGCCACCCACCGGGACCACCGACTCATGACCTTCCGCCTGACCCCTTTTCTGGGCGTCCTGTTGCTCTCCGGCTGCACGCCGACCCAGCAGATCGGTCGCCCAAATCTGCTCACGCCCGATCCCTACGCGACGATCAGTCGGTCAACCCGAGACAAGACTGTGCAGATCGAGCACCTCGCGGCCGACGGTCGCTCGCTCGAAATGGTGACGGGACTGGCTTTCACTGTCGCGGTCGATTCGGCTCGCTGGTTCGATCCCGACACCGGTCGGCCCCGAGCGATCCCGACTGCTTCGCTCATTTCCGTGACGACCAACGACCGACTCGACGGGGCCATCGAAGGTGGCCTGATCGGCGGCGGGACGGGGACTCTCGTCGGTGGGGTTGGTGGGGCGCTGATGAATGGCGTGTACGGCGGCGAAGGTGGGGGAATCGTGCTTCTCGGCTGTCTCGGTGGCGGCGCCGGGACGCTGATCGGCGCACTAACCGGTTCCCGTGTCGGCAGCGGCACCCGCTACGAGTTCCGGCCACCGCCGCAACGCTGATCCCGCTTTCATCCCGTTATTTCCACCTCGATCTTTTGCCATGACATTCCACCGCCCGACGCTTGCTCTGAGTCTGTTGCTTCTCGCCGGCTGCACGCCGCTTCATTCGCTGGGCCGATCCTCGGCGGCGCTGGAACGGTCGCCAGAGGCGGTGCGCGAAGACCTCAACCGAGCGGCGACCTCCAGATTGGTCGTCATCGAGCGCCGAGCCGCCGATGGACTTGCCGTCGATACCGTACTGGGTCGCGGGTTCGCCGTGCAGGCCGATTCCGCCCGCTGGTTCGATCCGGCCACCAGCCGCCGTCAGGCCATCCCGACCGATGCGTTGGTGGCCGTCACGGTGCGGAGCCAACAGTCGCACATCCTCTATCGCAGCGCCATCGGGCTGTTCAGCGGCCTCCTTCTGGGCGGCTTGGTCCAGCACAACAGCGACCCCTACAGCGAAGAGCGCAGCCTTGACAGCGGGACCTTGTTCGGTGGCGGCATCGGGCTGGGCGTCGGGTTGATCTGGGGGCTGGGTACGAGAGCCGACCATCGCTACGTCCTCGCGCCGATCAGCCCCTGACGGCAGCAGCACCCGCCACGAGTTCCGGCCGCCGCCGCACCACTGATCCCGTTTTCACCTTGTTATCTCCACCGCCACCCTTTGCCATGACCGTCCACTGCCCGACGTTTCTGCTGAGTCTGTTGTTTCTCGCTGGCTGCACGACGATGCAGCGCTCGACTCGTGCGTCGAGATCCGCCCAAGACAGGCAGATTGAGACGGTCAACCGCGCCTCGATCAACCAATGGGTTGCCATCGAACACCAGGAGGCCGATGGCGTGGCGACGACGCTTGGCCGTAGTCTCGCCGTCAGCCCCGACTCCACCCGCTGGCGCGATCCGGCCACCGGGCTTCGCCACGCGATTCCAACCGAGGCGCTGGTGTCAGTCACGGTGCGCAACGGCGGCGACCGAGGGACGCTGTGGGGCGTGTCTGGGATGCTCGCCGGGATCTATGCGAACCGACTGGTTCGAGGCGACGTGGTCGATCCGCCGCACCGGCCGGCCACTTCGACGCTGACCCTCGGTGGCGCCGGGCTGATGGTCGGAGTCGTCTATGCGGTGTTGCTCCGCCACGATCATCGGTACGTGTTCGCGCCGCCCACGCCCTGACGCCAGCGCAAAAAGCCCCGGCCGACAGAGATCGACCGGGGCTTTTTGCGCTATTCGACGCTCAGGCGCGGCTACTCGCCCTTCGTCTCCTCGGCGGGCTTCTCCTCGTCGGCGCTCTCGGCGGCCTTCTTCCGGGCTTTCGGCTTGGCCGTCGGCTCGTCGGTCGCTTCCTCATCGGTGGTCGGCTCGTCGGGTTTGATCTCGAGGAAGTCCAGCTCGGTCGTCGAGCCTTCCTTCATCTGGATCTTGATCATCGAGCCTTCATCGAACCGCTTCTTCAGCAGCTCCTCGGCAATCGGGTCCTCGACGTACCGCTGCAAGGCGCGACGCAGCGGACGGGCACCGAACTGCTGATCGAACCCCTTGTCGGCCAGAAACTCCTTCGCCGCTTGGGTCAGCTCGACGGTGATGCCGAGATCGCCCAGCCGCTTGAACAGCTTCGCCACCGAGATGTCGATGATCCGCAGGATGTGCTCTTTCTCGAGCGAGCGGAAGACGATCACGTCGTCGATCCGGTTTAGGAACTCCGGGTTGAAGACGCGCTTGAGCGAGTCCTCGACCGTCGATTTCATGTTCTCGTACCGGTTCTGCGCCGCTTTGGTCGGGTCGTTGGCCTTCGTATCGAAGCCCATCCCCTTGCCCATGTTCTTCATGTCGCGGGCGCCGACATTGCTCGTCATGATGATGATCGTGTTGCGGAAATCGA
>JBBSVG010000599.1:0-2546 GCA_038233775.1 Bacteroidota bacterium
CTCGGCTTGCAGGTGCTCGGCGTCTCGTCGATGGTCGGAGCGCTGAACTTCATCGTCACGATCCTCAACATGCGGGCGCCGGGCATGACGCTGATGCGGATGCCGGTCTTCATCTGGATGACGCTGGTGACCTCGTTTATCATCATTTTGGCGTTCCCTGTCATCACCATCGCGCTGTTTCAGTTGATGCTCGACCGGATGTTCGGCGCCCCGTTCTTCTCGCCGGAGAAGGGCGGTCTGCCGATTCTCTGGCAACACTTGTTCTGGATCTTCGGCCACCCGGAGGTCTATATCCTGATCTTGCCGTCGATGGGCATCGTCAGCGAGATCTTGCCGACGTTCTCGCGCAAGCCGCTGTTCGGCTACCCGGTGGTCGTCTTCTCCGGCGCGGTGATCGCGTTCATGGGCTTCTCGGTCTGGAGCCACCACATGTTCACGACGGGCCTCGGACCCTACGCCAACTCGGCTTTCGCCCTGACGACGGCGGCCATCGCGGTCCCGACTGGCGTTAAGATCTTCAACTGGATCGGGACGATCTGGGGCGGACACGTGCGGATGCGGACGCCGATGATGTTCGCCGTCGGCTTCATCGCGATGTTCATGATCGGCGGGTTCTCTGGCCTGATGCACTCCGCCCCGCCGGCCGACGCCCAGCAGCAGGACACGTACTTCGTCGTCGCGCACATCCACTATGTCCTGATCGGCGGTTCGCTGCTGGCGTTGCTGTCTGGCGTCTATTACTGGTTCCCGAAGGTGACCGGTCGGCTGATGAACGAGAAGAGCACCAACTGGACGTTCTGGCTGATCTTCGTCGCGATGAACATCACGTTCTTCCCGATGCACTTCTTGGGGCTGAACGGGATGCCGCGCCGCATCTACACCTACGACGGCAACATGGGCTGGAACGAGTGGAACATGGTCTGCACGGTCGGCGCCTTTTTGCTTGCCCTCGGCATCGCGAAGGTGATCTACGACATGGTCAGCGCGATCCGCTCCGGTGAGCCCGCCGGGGCCGACCCGTGGGACGCCCGGACGCTCGAGTGGGCCATCCCGTCGCCGCCGCCGGTGCACAACTTCGACGAAGTCCCGGTCGTCATGCACCGCGACCCGCTTTGGGCGAAGAAGTACCCCGAGACGGTCCACGCCCACTCGCCGCTGGCGACCGACGGGCTGACCCGGCAACTCGCTTCGGGCGCCCATGGCGGCCAGTCGGCGGCCTTAGAGGTCACCGGCAACGGTCACACGAACGGCCACGGCAGCAACGGTCACGAGACCAACGGTCACGGTGGCAACGGTCACGGGATCGGCCACGGTGCTGGCGTTAGTCACGGTCACGACGACCACGGGATTCACATGCCGGGTCAGTCGTATTACCCGGCGCTGGTCAGCCTCGGAATGCTGATCGGGGCGCTTGGGATGATCTACTACGGCGGCGAGAACTCGCACCTCGGGCTCTGGACCGCCATCGGCGGGGCTGTGCTGATGGTGACAGCCATCGTCGGCTGGACCATCGAGGGCGTCGGCGGGTATCATATTCACCTCCACGAAGAGCAGGCGTAACATGGCCGCGATCCCAGATTCCTCGGCGGCGGCGACGCTGCCGCTGCCGGCCTCGACCGAGCCGGTTATCCACTCGGCTGCCGATGCGGAAGCAACGACCTCGACCGGGCTGCCGAACCGCAAGCTGGCATTCTGGGCCTTTCTGGCCTCGGACTGCATGTTCTTCGGTGCGCTGATCTCGACCTACTTGGTCTATCACGGCAAGAGCCAGTCGGGTCCGATCCCGACCGACGTGTTCGACATCCCGCTGACCTCGATCAGCACCGGCGTGCTGCTGCTGTCGTCGCTGATGATGGTGCTGGCGCTGCACGCCTTGCAGGACGGCAACCTCGGCCGGTTCCGGCTGTGGAACCTGGTGACGATTGTGTGCGGGTTGATCTTTCTCGGCTTCCAGTACTTCGAGTTCAGCCACTTCGTCGGCGAAGGGTTGAAGATCAACACCAACCTGTTCGGCTCGACGTTCTACTCGCTGACCGGGACGCACGGGGTCCACGTCGCCATCGGCGTCTTCTGGCTGAGCGCGCTGGAGATCTACTCGTTCTTCGGCGGCGTGACCAAAGAGCGGGCGCTGGATGTCGAGCTGGCCGGGTTGTACTGGCACTTCGTCGATATCGTCTGGATCGTCATCTTCACGGTCGTGTACCTGATCGAGTTCACCGGCGGCGCGCCGCTCGTCCACGAGGCCGTCAAGGCCGTCGCTCACTAACGGGTTTCCCGGCGAACCGTTTTCCGCAGAAGATAGAGATATGACTGGATTGGGTTTGGCGCTCGTGCCGGTGTTCATGGCGGTGCTGGTGGTGTTCGGCTCCATCGCTGCTTATGTGCTCTATAACCGCAACCGGGGCGCGTTGCAGCAGCGCGACAACGGCGATGGGCCGTCGCTGCCCGAGCGCCGCAGCACGGTGGCGCGCGAGATGTTCGAGTCGCCCGATCAGGTCGGCCAACCGACCGACCAGTTGTTTCGGCCGGCCGATGGGCACGACGAG
>JBBSVG010000600.1:0-2545 GCA_038233775.1 Bacteroidota bacterium
ATCGAGGGCAGACCCCGCATCCATCGCGGCGTCTGCCCTCGGTTCGTTTCGGCCAAGCGCGTCACGGCTCGACGGTGATCTCCCGAACGGTGTGGTTGAAGCCGTTGCGGATCAGTTCACCGGCGCCGTTGATCAGGTCGAGCGTGATCGTGTGCTTGCCCGGCGCGAGGCCGACCAGATACGTCGGCTTCCACATATCCATCGTCACGGCCGACTGGCTGTCCACCTGATAGCGAACGCGGGTGCCGCTCGACGAGAGCGCGGCGTTCCGTAGCCAGTAATCGAGCAAAATCCGCTGCCCGTCGGCCCCAGCGTAGCTGCCCTTCGGGCGGCTGTACGTAACGAACGGCGCCGCTGGATCGATCAGGTTGGCCGCCGGGGTGCCGACGGAGAAGTTGACGACGGCGAACGCTTCGTCGTTCTTGAACGACTCGTGCCACGGTCGCGAGGCGAACGCGCGCAGCACGTGGGCGCCGGGCGCGACGTGGTGGAGGACGAACGGGCGGGTCTCGTCGTAATCGGCCATGTACGGCTCGTTGTCGAGAATGACGTGAACGTGGTTGCCCTTCTTCGTCGCCGGGTCTTGATACAGGTTGTAGCCCTGTAGATCGAACCGGATGCTGACCGAATCGCCGGTCGTGACGACCTGCCCCTCGGTCGGCGAGACGATCCGCAGGGTCGGTCGCTTGCCGACCGTCGCGGTGTCGCCCAGACCGGGCATCGCGTCGTGGTTCATCATCGCGTGGTCCATCGCGCCCATGTCCATCGGATGGGTCATCCCACCGCCGTCGGTCATGGTGGAGCCATCGGTGTCGGTCGTCATCGCTGGCTTCGAGCTGGTGCAGCCGATCAGGCCGAGCGTCAGGCCGAGGGCGGCGGCGAAGGGAAAGGGCGAGCGAAAGCGTCGCATGGGGTTCTCCTGCATGGGGACGAGGGATCGGGGCGCTGATTGGCCCCGTGGCGCATCCCTTGCAACAGCGGGCCGTCGCCGACCCGTGCCCATTGCCCCGAAACCCATGTTCCTGCTCCGTCCGCTTGTCTGCCTCGCGCTGCTGACCGTTCCGACCGCTGCCCGGCCGACATCGGTTCGGCTGCTCGGCGGTCCCGCTCGCTCGGCGCCGCACGCGCTCGACAGCCGCGTCGAGAGCGGTCAAACAGCGTTGGTCAACCTCCGGCTGCACGAGGCGGAAGCGCAGTTCGCCGCCTATTCGGCCGCGCTGCCCGACGATCCGCTCGGCCCGCTGCTGGCGAGTCAGGTGCCGTATCTGCGAATTCTGGTGACCGGCGCCGCCGACTCGCAACCGGCCTTTGACCGCGCCATCGACATTGCGATCCACCGGGCCGACGATCTGGCCGCGAGCGATCCGGCCCGAGCCGCTCTCTATGAAGCCGACGCGCTGCTGGCCCGCTCGACGGTGCAGATGCGGCTCGGTTCCTACGTCAAAGGTGCGCTGAACCTGCGCCGCGCCCACGGCCATTATCAGGACGCGCTCCGGCTCGATCCGACGCTCGTCGATGCCTATCGCGGCCTCGGGCTGATCCACATCGCCGTCGGCGCGATTCCGCCGAAGTTCGGGTGGATGGCCCGGACCATCGGGCTGACCGGCGACCGGCCGCTCGGGCTGCGCGAACTCGGGCTGGCCGCCGAGCGCGGCGGTTACACGAGGGTCGAGGCGGAACTCTACTTGGCCGTCGTCCACACGTTCTACCGGAAAGACCCGGCGGCGGGCATTCCCCGGCTCGAGGCGCTCGCCCGGCGTTACCCGACGAGTCCGCTGGTCGCTTTTACGCTCGGCTTCGGCTATCGACAGAACCGGCGACTCACCCCGGCGCTGGCCCAGTTCGACCGCGTCCTGTCCGCGCCGCTCGAACTCCCGGCGTTCGGCGACCTGAGTCGCGGCGAGCGGGCCGAGGTGCTGTTCCGTCTCGACCGCTACTCGGAGGCCGCCGCTGGCTTCGACGCCTTTCTCCGCACCGCCACCGGGCCGACGATGAAGGCGCTGGCCGCCTACCGGCTCGGCCTCTGCCGCGACCTGCTCGGCGACCGCGCCGGGGCGCTTGCGGCGTACCGGACGATCCAGCCGCGAGACGATTATTCGGAGGATGTGTACGCCGCTCGCAAGGCCGCCGAGCGGATCGCCGCTGCCCCGGACGCCTACGAATCGGCGCTGCTTCGCGGGCGCAACGCCTTCGACCGGGGCGACTGGTCGGCGGCGACGATCTTGCTGACGAAGGTCGCCTCGCTGGCTGGAGGCGACGCCGACCGACAGGCCGAGGCCGCCTACTGGCGCGGCCGGGTCGCGCAAACCGACGGCCGCGCCGCCGCTGCGGCTGGGTTCTACAGCACAGCCGTTGCGCTCGACGGGCGGTTGCAGCGCGAGACGTGGTACGTCCCGCAGGCCCGGTTCCGGCTGGGCCAGCTCGCCGCCGAGGCCGGTCGGGCGACCGAAGCGCGGGCCGATTACCGCGCTGCGTTGAAGTATTCGGACTACGATTACGAGAAAGGTCTGCGCCGCGATCTTGGCGTTGCGCTCGACGGCCTCGA
>JBBSVG010000601.1:0-2541 GCA_038233775.1 Bacteroidota bacterium
CGACCCGACGCAGCTGTACCTGAAACTCGCTCGGGAAGAAGGCCAACTGACAATCTGGAACCTGCCCGACATCGTACTACAGGCGAAGGATCACGGCTACCCGTTCGGTTACGTCATCCCGACGGACGGCACGCCGGTCGTGACCGACGCGATTGCGCTCGTTCGCGGCGCGCCCGAACCCGAGCTGGCCCGGCAGTTCTACGAATTCGTCACCACAGATTCAGCGCTCGTCGATCAGGCCAAGCGGTTCCACCGGATTCCGGTCCGCACTGACATCCCGAAAGCCAACCTGCCGACGTGGATGCAGGTCGAGATTCCGGTCATGCCGGTCGATTGGTCGCGGCTCGGGGCCAACGAGCGCACTTGGATGGCCCGCTGGGACGCCGAGGTGCGCGGCCAGGGCACCCGCTGACCTGTTCGGTCGTGTGACCAAGCGCACCGCTTCGCGCACGGATGCAGATCGGCGACGGTTGGCTTCCTAATCATCACACGGTTTTGCAGCGGCCGATTTTTCCTGCTGTGGTCAGTGAGGCCGGTGTCGTTGCGTGCAAAATAAGTAAAATGGAGGGCGTATGTCTCTGGCGACAATCGGTCGGTGGCTGCTGTCGGTCGGCAGCGTGGTGGTGGCGGCGGGCGCGGTGACGGGAGCGGCTTCGGCCCAGACGAACCCGTCGGGCTCGGCGCAGACTCTGGGTCGGTTGGTCGACCGCTTCGGCAACCCGGCGCCGAAGATGCCGGCCGGGTACGAGGATGCGCGCACATGGATCGGCAGGCCCGGCGTCGCCTCGGTGCAAGCCAGCCCGCTGTCGCCGACGTTCGTCTTCACTTACGAGGACGTGACCAACACCACCAACTTCGGCTTCGCTGACCCGACGCTTGGCGCCGACCGGCGGGCAACGCTCCAAGCGGCGGCGGGTTACATCAGTTCGGTCATCTCTAACACTGGTATGTCGGTCGAGATTCTGGTCCGCCAGTCGACCAATGCGCCGGCCAGTTCGACGCTCGCCTCGGCCAGCGCGTACTACTTCAGCGGTCCGAACGGGCATCAGGGCGGCACCGTGTACGAGAACATCGTCCTCAACTCCGACCGGACGGCCGGCGCCGACGGCGAGATCACGTTCAACTTCGGGCGCAATTTCAACTCGCAGACCGACGCACCGACGGCGAGCGAGTTCGATCTGTACTCGGTCGCGCTGCACGAGATGACCCACGCGCTCGGGTTCGCCTCGCTCGTCAACCTGAGCACCGGCAACAGCGCCATCAGCGGAAACAACCCCGGCGTGTACTCGAACTACGATCTGTACCTCCAGACTGACGCTGGGCAGGACTTCTTCGCCGACACGCCGCCGAACGGCCCGACGCCGGGCGTCTTCGTCAGCGAAACGGGGACGTTCAACACGGCGCTGCTGTCGCAGTTGCAGTCGAGCGCCGTCCGGTTCGACGGACCGAACACGGTTGCGGTGTTCGGGTCGCGCCCGCCGATCTTCTCGCCCTCGCCGGGTCAGGACGGCTCCAGCATCTCACACTGGGACAACGGCAACCCAACCGGCGTCCGCGTCCCACCATCGGCCGTCATGACGCCGAGCGTTTCGCCGGGTCAGACCAAACGGACCTACCTCGCCTTCGAGCGGGCGGCGCTGTCGGACCTGAAATACACCGTCACGGCCGCTCCGGCCAACAATGCGCCGGTCGTTTCGTCGCCGCTGCCGGACGTGACGCTGGCCGCCAACCCGACCACGCCGCAGGTGCTTGCCGCGAACCTGAACAACAATTTTTCCGATCCCGACGGCGATCCGCTTGCCTTCACCGCGTCGAGAGACAACGCGAACGTGGTCGTCGGCATCGTCTCGGCCGGGGCGCCGAACTTCGGCAGCCGGTTGCAGCTCACCAGCGTGACCGCTGGGTTCAAAGGAACCGTCACGATCTCCGTCACGGCCAACGACGGCAACGGTGGACTCGTCACCGACACGTTTCTGCTGACGATCAGCAACGCCGCACCGGTTGCCAACAACGACAGCTACACGACCAATGAGGACGTGGCGCTCGTCGTCCCGGCGCCGGGCGTGCTGGGCAACGACACCGACGCCAACAGCGATCCGCTGACAGCGTCGCTGGTCACCGGCCCGACCCACGGGTCGCTGACGCTCAACCCGAACGGCTCATTCACCTATACGCCGACGGCCAACTACAACGGTCCCGACTCGTTCACCTACCGCGCCTCCGACGGCACGGCGACGAGCAACACGGCCACCGTCTCGATCACCGTCAACGCGGTCAATGACGCGCCGGTAGCCGTGGATGATGCGTACTCGACCAACGAAGACACGCAACTGGTCGTCAACGCGCCGGGCGTGTTGGGCAATGACACCGATGTCGATGGCAATTCGCTGACGGCGGCCGTGGTCGCCGGACCGAGCCACGGCACGCTGACGCTCAACCCGAACGGCTCGTTCACCTACACACCGACGGCCAACTACAACGGTCTCGACTCGTTCACCTATCAGGCTTCCGACGGCACGGCGACGAGCAACACGGCCACCG
>JBBSVG010000602.1:0-2539 GCA_038233775.1 Bacteroidota bacterium
CACGTCGGAGTCGTCGCGGACCGTTTCGTAGCAGCGCTTGCACAACCGGTGCGTGCCGTCGGTGAAGGCCGGTCGGCGGTAGTAGGAAAACGGGTTGTGGATGGGCGAGCCGCACCGGTCGCAATGCGCCTCGGCGCCGGTCGCGGGATCGAGCTTCTCGCCGCGCACCCGTCGCCAGCGGCCGGTTCGGACCGCCGCCGCCCAGTCGATGTCGCTCACCTCAGCCTCAGCATTCATGTCCCCAGAGTTGACAGTCGCGGTTCAGGCGGCCACAGCGGCCGGTGCGGTCATCCGCGAGTTCATCGGCACGCTGCAAGATGCGGTCACGCACAAGGCGCCGAACGATTTCGTGACGGAAGCCGACACGCGCTGCGAGGCGCTGATCACGGCCTGCCTGCGGAGCGCGTTTCCCGGTTACGGCGTGCTTGGCGAGGAAGCGGGCGCAATCCACTCGCCCCACGGTGCGCCGCGCTGGATCATCGACCCCATCGACGGGACGACGAATTTCATTCACGGCTTCCCGGCTTGCTGCACGAGCATCGCGCTGCAAGACCCCGACGGCCAACTCCGCGTCTCGGCCGTGTACGATCCGATCCGCGACGAACTGTTCACCGCCGAGCGCGGCGCGGGCGCGTGGCTGAACGGGGCGCCGATTCATGTGTCACGCGCGACCGATCCGGCCCTTGCGCTCATCGCCACCGGTTGGCCGTTTCGCGAGGCGACCCGACCGTACCTCGACCGGTTCACGACGCTGTTCGTCGAGATTCTGACCTCGGTCCACGACATCCGCCGGGCCGGGTCGGCGGCGCTCGATCTGGCCTACGTCGCCTGCGGTCGGCTGGACGGCTACTGGGAACTCGGGCTGGGTCCGTGGGACGTGGCCGGCGGCGCGTTGCTCGTCGCCGAAGCGGGCGGGATCGTGACGGATTTCTCTGGCGGACAAGCGTTCGTCGCTCGCGGACACACCATCGCCGGAAACCCGACCGTCCATCCGTTTTTGACCCAAAAAGTTCAGCGCACCTTTCCCGATCTGTCGGCGGCTAACTGAACAGCTCGTCCACCGGCATCGTCCAGCCGGGGACGGCCGGTTCCGCCTCGGCCTGTTCGCCGCGACGGTAGACAGTCGGCTCGTCCGGCGCCGTCGAACGATGCACCCGCACGACCGCGTCCGAGAGCAGATCGACATCCCAGACGACGAGCGTCCCGGCGGCGAAATAATCGGCCCGCTTGCCCGCCATCGCCGCCTCGGCCGCCGGACCGTAATCGCCCTCCGACCGCACCTCCGCCGCGAACCTCGGCGCCCCTTGAAAAAACTTCATCCCCGGCGCCGGCCCGACGTAGAACGCCGCATCGGGGCTGACCGAGCGACGATGCGGCAGATTAACGACGAACGCGACGTTGTCCGTCACCGCCCGGCCGATTCCTCGCGCCCGAACGTAGAGTCGAAGGCTGGAGAAAATCTCGCCGCCTGCATAGCCGGGATCGCCGCCGGTCGGTGACATCAGGACAATCTCTCCGTCGATCAGTTCCGCCTTGCCGTCGATCCGCATCAGATCGTCGAGCGTCGCTTCGGTCAGCGTCTTCATGGGTCGTCCTCCGGGTTACTCGTACAGATCGGCGGTGTCGGCGGTGGCGAGATCGACGAGAAAATCGGCGATTCGTCGGGTGACGGCGGCGGTGAAGCGGGCGCCTTTGTCCGCCGTCGCAGCTGCCGGGTTGCCGACGCCGGTGTCGGCCGAGACTTGCGTCCAGCGGCGCGGCGTCCAGACCCAGCCGTCGCGCAGGCCGGTTAGCTTCGGGCGTCGCACCGCGCCGTCGCCCGCCTCGGCGAGCGGCCGGACGAGGTCGGGCGCGAAGTGGAGCATCGCGCTCGTCTCAAGCTCGCCCGCGTGGTCGCCCGGCTCGTCGAAAAACGGGCGCGGATCGACGACCTCGTACCAGTTCAGCGCGCAAAGGAACACGTCGGTCTGCGGTTGCAGCTCGCGGATCATCTGGCGGAAATGGTTGCCGCCGTGACCGTTCAGCAGCACGAGCTTGCGGATGCCCTGACCGGAGAGCGAGCGGACCAGATCGCCAAGCAGCGCCAACTGTGTGCTCGGGTTGAGGTTCAGGCAGAGCGGGATGTCAAGCTGTCCAGTCTGAACGCCGAACGGGACCGTCGGCAGAACGATGACTTTCGCCCCGGATTCCCACGCCAGTCGAGCCGAATCGGCGGCGACGTGGTCGCATTGGATCGTGTCGGTCGCGTACGGCAGGTGATAGTTGTGCGCCTCGGTTGCCGCCCACGGCAGCACCGCGACCGTGAACGTCGTGTCGCGCACCGCCGACCAAGTCGTCTCCGCGAGGATGTAAGGTCGTCCAGCCATGTTGTTTTCGGATGGGTCAGCGCAGAACGAAGTTCTCGCCGAAGTAGAACTTGCGCGCTTCGGGATCGGCCGCCAACTCGTCGGCGGTGCCGCCCTTGAAGATTTTGCCCTCGAACAGCAAATAGGCCCGATCCACGATGGAGAGCGTTTCGTGGACGTTGTGATCGGTGATC
>JBBSVG010000603.1:0-2535 GCA_038233775.1 Bacteroidota bacterium
ACCCGTCCTCGGCCAGCAGCACATGGTAGCCGAACGCCTCGAGCAGCGTCTCGACCATCTCGCGAACGATGGCCTCGTCGTCGATCACCAGCACGGTCGCGGCCGACGGGTCGAGCGGGTGGTTGGGGTCCAGCAACGGGCGGGAGGCATCGGGAGCCATGGCGAGGATCGCTTCGATGGGCAGGAAGGAAGGGCGGACCGGTGGCACAAGATAGACGACCACCGGCCCGGTTGTGCGGCCTACATGTTAAAATATTTCGGACCGCCGCCGCCCTCGGGCGTGACCCAGGTGATGATCTGGTACGGGTCCATGATGTCGCACGTCTTGCAGTGGACGCAGTTGGAGGCGTTGATCTGCAATTTCTTCCCGCCGTCGGCCGCGTTGCCGTCGGGCACCATCTCGTACACGGCGGCTGGACAGAAGTGCTGGCATGGGTTGCCGTACTCGGCGGCGCAGCGAGTCTGGCAGATGGTCGTGTCGGCGACGAGCAGGTGGACCGGCTGGTTCTCCTCGTGGATCGTTCCCGACAGGAACACGTCGGTCAGCTTGTCGATCCCAAGTGCCCCGTCGAAGCGGACCGGCGGCGTGGGCGGCAGGTCGGTGTTCGACCAGACCGGTTTGCGGCCGGTCGGGTCGTGTGGCGCCTCGCCGCCGTGCTTGGAGATCGGCTCCATCTCGGCGTAATCGGCGTGCATCGGCCGGGTGAACGGATCGAGTCCGCCGGTCACGACCTGAATCCCGGCCCGAACGAGGCCGGGCAGCAGCCCGCCGGTGAACGCTTGGCGGAAGTTGCGGACGCCGTGCAACTCGTCGTGCGCCCAGCTCGACTCGAACGCGGTCTGATACGCGCCCAACTGCGTCGCGTCGAAGCGGTCGACTTTCAGCGCCTCGAAGATCGCGTCGGCGGCCATCATCCCGCTCTTGATCGCCAAATGCGTCCCTTTCAGCTTCTGCGCGTTGAGGAACCCGGCCGAGTCGCCGACGATCACGCCGCCGTTGAAGGCGAGCTTCGGCATCGAGTTCAACCCGCCCTCGGGGATCGTTTTGGCGCCGTAGCGGACCGCTTTGCCGCCTTTCAGCAGCTCGGCCACCGCCGGGTGTTGCTTGTATCGGGTGAACGCGGCGTGGGGATCGAAACGCGGATCTTTGTAGTCGCAGCCGACGACGAAGCCGAGCGAGAGGATGTTCCCCTCCATATTGTAGGCCCAGCCGCCGCCGTACTGATCGGTCGTCAGCGGGAACCCGAGCGTGTGGATGACGCGCCCCTCGTCCACCGACCCGTCGGGCATCTCCCACAGTTCCTTGACGCCGACGGCATAGATCTGCGGCTGCTTGCCGGTGTCGAGGCCGAACTTCGGCAGGACCATTTTCGTGATCGAGCCGCGCGTCCCTTCGGCGAGCACCGTGACCTTCGCGTGCAGATCGAGCCCCGGCTCGAAGGTCGCTTTCGGCTGCCCGTTGCGGTCAACGCCCTGATCGTTGAGCCGAACGCCGATCATCCGGTCGCCGTCGTACAGCGGTTCGCGGGCCGGAAACGCCGGGAACAGGCTGACGCCGGCTGCTTCGGCCTGCTCGGCCAGCCAGACGACGAGCTTGTTCAGCGAGACGATGTAGTTCCCGGCGTTCTTCAACGGCGGCGGGATGATCGGCGCGGCGATCTTTCCGGTTTTCGACAGCAGCCAGAACTGGTCGTCGGTCACGGCCTTGCTGACGGGCGCGCCCTTTTCTTTCCAATCGGGCACGAGTTCGTCCAGCCCTTTCGGGTTGATCACCGAGCCCGACAGCGTGTGCGCGCCGATGACTTCGGCTTTCTCGACGACGGCGATCATCCGCTCGCCGAGCGCCGAGCCCGACTCCGTCCCGGCTGCAACCGCTTCATCGTGCTGCCGAATCCGGTTCGCCAGATGCAGCGCACAACTCAACCCCGCCGGTCCCGCGCCGACGATCAACACATCCACGTCCATCGATTCCCGCTGCATCGCTGCCTCTCCCCCAATGTGACGGCTTCACCATTTCGTTTGCCCAAAGATACACCCGTCGCCGCGACGGCTCTCAACCTATAACCGTCAGCGATTGCGATCTGGTCCGTCGGAGTGTATCGTTGTGGCTGACCATGTCGGCATCCAGCGAGAGAAAAAACCAGATGAACAGCGTTCGATTGACCCGTTGGGCGTGGGTGCTGGCGATGTTCTGCGGCGCTTCCTGCGCAAGTCGCGAGACAGCCAGAACCCCGCGCGGCATCTGGTATCAGGCGCATGACGTTGCTTCGACCCTGACGAGCGACAGCAGCACCGCCGTTCTGACCCTGTTCCGAGCGGGCGGCGTTTACAATTCGCCGATGTACGCCCTCGCCATCTACCCCGACGGGCAGGTGGTTTATCGTGGATTCGAAAACGTCAGAAAACGGGGAACTGCTCGAGGCTGGATACCTCCCGAGCAGGTTGCTACCCTGCTGGCACGGCTTGAACGAGGGGGTTACGCTTCGTTGGAGCCTCGATATCTATACAAGCAGTACAAGCAGCAGTTCATCCATG
>JBBSVG010000604.1:0-2531 GCA_038233775.1 Bacteroidota bacterium
AAAACGCATGGCTACTACTGGCGCGTCTCGAACCCCGAGAGACAATCGATCCACACGATTGCGCTCTGGCAGGATGGAACCGCCGCTTACTTCACCAGCAGTGTTGTTTACGCATTGAACGATCAAGGCGTTATGGCGCCGAACGGCAAGGTCGAAGACTCGCATTGGTCCTTTTTGAGGGACTTTCAGTCTCTCACAGGGAAGCGGGAGTACAGTCCGGCGTGGGGCGCCTTCCGCATTCAGGGTGACAGCATCTCCATTCAGGTCTGGATCAACAATTCGTCAGAAATTAGCACGCGCTACGAGCTGGTCGAATACCACGGCGCCCTTGTGAACGATGAGACCTTCACCTTGACAGGCGCCAGAACAAATGGGGTAGAGATCGGGCTTCCGGCCCCTAAAACCTACTACTACCAGCCTTTGCCCGAGATGCCTTACTCGGGCAACTGGACCCAAACCGAGAAAAAGCTTCAATAACGCCGCAAGAACTTCTGAGAATAGACAAAATGCTCTACACGTCGGAGTCGGTTGAGGTGCTGATCGAGGAGCTGGGCGGGTTGCCGGGCATCGGTCGCAAGACGGCGCAGCGGCTGGCGCTCTACCTGCTGAAACTGCCGCGCGAGGAAGTCGTCCGGCTGGCGAAGGCGATGGTCGCGGTGAAGGATCGCGTCATCTATTGCTCGATCTGCCAGAACATCACCGAGGAAGATCCGTGCGCGATCTGTCGCTCGACCAAGCGGAACCGGACGGTCATCTGCACGGTCGAGGAACCGAGCGACGTGATTGCGATTGAGAAGACGAACGACTTTCGCGGGCTGTATCACGTGCTGGGCGGGTCGCTCTCGCCGCTCTCTGGCGTCGGCCCCGACGAGTTGAAGATCAAGGAACTGCTCGCCCGGATCTCGCCCGAGGTCGAGGAAGTCATCTTGGCGATGAACCCGAACGTCGAGGGCGAGGCGACGACGATGTACCTGACCAAGCTGCTCAAACCGCTCGGCGTCAAGGTCAGCCGGATCGCTCGCGGCATCCCCATCGGCGGCGATCTGGAGTACGCCGACGAGGCGACGCTGACGCGGGCAATGGAAGGCCGAATCACCCTCTGACGCCGGTCGCTTCGTTCCGCCGTAAAAACGGTGTAAGTGGGCCGATGGACTCCGTTCGTGGTGAGCCTGTCGAACCATGAACGGAGCCACCGCCGCCGCCCCGTTCGCTTACGAGCGGGCGTCGTCCATCGGGATGTCGTCGTCGATGTCGCGCTTCTTGCCTTTCTTGCCCTTCTTCTTGTCGGACTTGCGGAACCGCTCGTCGTCCCGGCGGACGCGGCGCTGGAGCACGAGCGACTGGCCGCCGCTGGTCGGGACGACGGCGGCGAGCGTCCAGCCGTCGCGCCCGTAGGCAGCCAGCCGGTCGAGCAACACGGCGGCGTTGGTCGTGTCGAGCGATTCGAGGCGAAACTCGGTTTGCTTGGGCATCGGGCGTAGAGGCAAAAAGGTCAAGGGGAAACCGTTCGGTGAACGTCTCCGCCCGACGCCGCCGTTCCGTCTCCACACGCCCCGAACTCCCCAAACCCAGGAACTCGCCATGCCCCCGGCCCGTCTGTTCGTCAACATCGACCATTTGGCGACGCTGCGCGAGGCGCGAGGCGGCGTCGAGCCCGATCCGGTCGCCGGTGCTGCCGTCTGCGAGCTGGCCGGGGCGGCGGGCATCGTCTGCCACTTGCGCGAGGATCGGCGGCACATCAACGACCGCGACCTGCGGCTGTTGCGCGAGCTGATCAAGACCGAACTCGATCTCGAGATGGCGCTGACCGACGAGATGGTCCGCATCGCCGTCGAGACGCTGCCGGAACTCGTCACGCTGGTGCCGGAGAAGCGGCAGGAACTGACGACCGAAGGCGGTCTCGACGTGATCGGCGCACGAAGCCGCTTGCTCGAGGCGATCCCGGAGTTCACCCGGCAAGGGATCGAAGTCAGCCTGTTCGTCGATCCGGTGCGCGAGCAGATCGAGGCGGCCGTCGAGGTCGGCGCCGACGCGATTGAGCTGCACACCGGCGAGTACGCCAACGCTCGCGGCGAGGCCCGGAAAGCGCAACTCGACCGGCTGGCCGCCGCCGCGACGCTCGGCCACACGCTCGGGCTGCGGGTCAACGCCGGACACGGACTCGACTTAGGCAATGTCGGTCCGGTCGCCGCGCTGCCGGAGATCTCCGACCTGTCCATCGGCCACGCGCTCGTCAGCCGGGCTGTGTTCGTCGGCCTCGACCGGGCCGTGACCGATCTGCTCGCCGCCTTCCGCGCCGCTCGCCCCTGACTGTCACGCCTCGAAATCGGTGTGCAGGTAGAGCAAGTCTCCGTTTGTGGTGAGCCTGTCGAATCCACGAACGGAGCCACCGGGTAGTCTACGGCTTGTGTGTTGTTTTCGGGACCGGGACCCAAGTCAATATCTCTCGGATGCTCCAGATATGCTGCGTCAGCCCTGCGGCCATCGCTGGACTGCGCTGCTGCCATCGACGCTGAAACGCTCGCTGCTCA
>JBBSVG010000605.1:0-2521 GCA_038233775.1 Bacteroidota bacterium
CCGCGACGACCTGACCGGGTTTGTCCAGAACGCGCCCGGCGGTCTCCCCATCGACGAAACCCTCGCCCTCGCCGGCGTCACGACGACGCTGCAACTCAACGAACGCTACGGCGCTGCCTACGCTTGGCGCGTGACGCAGGGCGCCAGCCTCGGCATCGCCAGCCACTACCACGAATTGCTGGTGCGCCGGGTCGATGAGTTCGCCGAGTACGCCGCCACCGGCTGGTTCTTCGACGCCGGCTTCTCGTGGCAACTCGACGACGGCTGGCAGTTCGGCCTGACGGCGAAGAACGCGCTCTGGCTGGCGGAAACCGGCCTGCCCGACCGACTCCAAGCGTTCAACCTGTTCGACCGGCGACCGGAACGATGGAAAGCGCTCCGCGTCGGCGTGGCCTACCAGTCGAGCCCGACGCTGCGGATGCTGGTCGATGCCGAAACGCGGACCGAGGGACCGGGCCTGACCGTCGGCTTCGACTGGCACCCCGAGAGTTGGCTGTGGGTCTATCAGAGCGGCTGGATGCAGAGCGATGGACCGCTGTTGCGCGGCTTCGGCATCGGCGTCGGCTATGCCCACGAGCCGTTCACGCTGCAACTCGGCTACCTCCGTTTTATCCGCGAAGCGCCGCTGACGCACCGGTTGGGCAACGAGGACGTGTTGCGGGTCAACTCGGTCGATCTGACCCCGTTCGCGACCGATCAGTTGCACCTGACGCTGACCTCCGACATCGGCGTCCGGCGCCAGCAGACGGCGCGGATTGAGAGCGTGCAGATGCTGGCCGACGTGTTCCCGGCCGCTGGTCAGGCCTACGCCTACCGACCGCTGGGCCTTGCGACGGTGCGGAACATGACCGATCAGCCCATCGACGCGCTCGTTTCGTTCTACGTCCGCTCGGTAATGGACGATCCGACGGAGACGCGGCCGTATCGATTAGCGCCCGGCGAGGTTCGGCAGATTCCGCTGTTTGCGCTGTTCAACGGCCGCTTGCAGAAGGTCCGCGCCGAGCATCTGCGCGAGGCACAGGTCGATGTCCGGTCGGAGCCGACCCCGTCAGGCGAACGGGCCGACCGCTTTCAGACCCGGCTGCTGATCCACGGCCGCAACGATTGGGACGGCGATCCGCTAACCCTCTCGTTCTTCGTCACGCCGCGAGACCCGGAGATTCTGCGCTTCACCCGGCGCGTGCTGTCGGAGAACCGGCCCACGCTCGATTCGACGGCCCAACCGCTGCGCAACGTCCAAGCCGCTCGGTTGCTGTTCGACGCGCTCGGCTCACAGTTGACGTACGTCGGCGACCCGGCACTCTCGCCCGACCGGGTCCAGTATCCGGCCGAGACGCTCGACCTGCACGGCGGCGATTGTGACGATTTCTCGGTTGCCTACGCGGCGTTGTTGAACAGCATTGGGATCTCGGCGGCGTTCATCGAAGTGCGCGACCCCGAAACGAAGCTCGGTCATCTGTACCTGATGTTCGACACCGGCCTTGCGCCCGACCAAGCGGCGGCCGTGTCGCTCAACGAAAAGCGAACCGTCGCTCGGGTCGGCCCGTCGGGTCAGCCGACCGTCTGGCTGCCGGTCGAGACGACGCAGGCGACCCGAGGATTCGAGACCGCGTGGAGCACCGGGGCGCTGAATTTTTACCGCGACACGCAGATCCGTCGCGGGCACCTGCTGGGCTGGCTGCGGGTGATCGATGTCGATTAACCTGTTCTGTGGAACCTGTTTGACGCGTTGAGCCTATGAAGACCTCTGCTGCTTCCGCCCGCACCGTCGCGCTTCGGCGTCGGTGCCTGTTGCTGGCCGCAAGCCTCTGTCTGACCGGCGGCCCGCTCACCGCTGGGGCAACGGTCGCGCTGGCTCAGGTCGCCGCCGTGGCCCCGGCCGAGGAGAGCGTCGTCGTCGCTGGCACGAGCGGCCAAGTCGAGGTTCGTCGTGGTGTCGAGGAGACGTGGGTCGCCGCCACGCCGGGACTGCGGTTGCGCCGCGAAGATTCGATTCGGACCGGTCCCGACGGCACCGCCGTGCTCGTCGCCCCGGCCGGCCGCTTCTCGCTCCCGGCCGGCGCGCTGCTCGATCTGAATGACCTGCGGCAAGTTGCCCGCGAGGAACTGCTGCTGTCGCTGACGATGGACAACGTCCGCTCGCTTCCGACGCCGGCGCGACCGGGGCCGGGCGTCGAGCCGAGCGTGCGGGTGATGCACGGCGCCGACCTCGCCTCCCAATCGGGCCGAGCGACGCTCGACGAAGCGGTGGTCGTGACGGCTGGGGCGGCCCGGCAGCGGGTCGAGGGGGCGAAGGCGCTCTACAACCAAGCGTATTTCGGCAGCAGCGCGTTGGTGCTGCGCCGGGTGATGCGGCAGAACAACGATCTGCGCGACACGTTCGACGTGCGGCTGCTCGTCGCCCGCTCGTTCGAGCAACTCGAACTGGACGGCGAGGCGCTGGCCGAGTATCAGGCCATCAGCCGACTGCCCGGCCTTGACTCGACCCGTGCCCGGCTCGTCGCCGCCAAGATTGACCTCC
>JBBSVG010000606.1:0-2515 GCA_038233775.1 Bacteroidota bacterium
GAGCGCGGCGGCGAGGGCGAACAGCTTGTCCGGTTTCGGATACTTGCGCCCTTTCTCGACCTCGCTCAGATACGAGATCGACAAGCCGCTCCGCTCGGCCAGTTGCTTCAACCCGTAGCCGCGACCCTGCCGCAGCGCCCGCAGCTTCAACCCCAACACCACCGGGACGTGTCCCGACCCAACTCGCTCGCTCATAGGACTCCATTTTTCGTCTGCCGACAAGATACGCCGATTCTTGAAAGCGCTTCAATTGCGTAGAATCGAAGTTAGCGAAATTTCGCTTGACAGGGAAAGTCGCAAGTGTTATACTCGTCTCAGATCGTCAGCGATGAGCGGTTCAACACAGCGGAAACGGGAGGGTTATGGAGACGATGCTGCCGGAGATCGAGACGGGCGCGGCGACCGATTGGCGCGAGTTGGCCGACGGCGTGACGCTGCGCGAAGGCGCGTGGACCGCTGAAGCCGAGCGGATTCTGACCGACGAAGCCGTTGCGCTCGTGGCTCAATTGCACCGCTCGCTCGATGTTCGCCGCCAAACGCTGCTCGCGGCGCGAACTGCCGCCCAACACGCCTACGACGGCGGCGCGCTGCCCGATTATCTGACGAACCACGACGACGCCCGCGCCGCCGGTTGGCGCGTCGCCCCGACGCCGGCCGACCTGCGCGACCGTCGGGTTGAGATCACCGGGCCGATCAACAGCCCCAAAATGGTCATCAACATGCTCAGCCGGACGGCCACCGGCGACCGGGCCGATACGGCCATGCTCGACTTCGAGGACTCGATGAAGCCGACGTGGGCCAACGTCTGCGCGGGCGTCGTCAATCTGGCCGAAGCGGTCGCCGGGACGCTGGAATTCTCAGGCGGCGGCAAGCAGTATCGGCTCGATCCGGCGGACATGGCGACGATCATGATCCGGGTGCGCGGGCTGCATCTGGCGGAAACGAACCTCCGCGTCGATGGGCAGCCGGTTTCGGGCGGGATGCTCGATTTCGCCCTCTCGATGGTCCATTCGGCCCGAGAACTCGTCGCCACCGGCCGCACGCCGACGTTCTACATCCCCAAGTGCGAGCACTACTGCGAGGCGCGCTGGTGGAACCGGCTGTTCCGCGAGACGCAGACCGCGCTCGGCCTGCCGGTCGGGACGCTGCGGGCGACGTTCCTCATCGAGACGCTGCCGGCCGCGTTTCAGATGGAGGAAATCCTCTACGAGATCCGCGAGCACGCCGCCGGCCTCAACGTCGGTCGCTGGGACAAGATTTTTTCCGACATCAAGGTGCTCGGGCATCATGCCGACCGCGTGCTGGCCGACCGGGCGAGCATCGGGATGAACCGGCCGTGGATGCGGAACTACGCGCTGCGGCTGATCGAGATCTGCCACCGTCGCGGCGCCCATGCCATCGGCGGGATGGCCGCTTTCACGCCGGGCAAGACCGACGAAGTCCGCGCCGCCCAGACCGCCAAAGTCGCCGCCGACAAGCAGTTGGAAGCATCGCTCGGCCACGACGGGTGCTGGGTCTCGCACCCGTATTTCATCGGCATCGCTCGGGCCGCGTTCACCCGGCCCGATCAGCGCGACGTGCTGCCGCTCGACGGGCAAACCGACCGGCTCGACCTCTTGCCCGAGGGCGGCGGACCGCGCACGCTGGCCGGGCTGCGGACCAACGTTCGGGTCGGGATCGGCTACCTGAACGGCTGGCAGCACGGCTTGGGCTGCGTCGCGTGGGACGATCTGATGGAGGATCTCGCCACGCTCGAGATTTCCCGCGTCCAGACGTGGCAATGGCGCCACCACGCCGTGGCGCTCGACGACGGGCCGACAGTGACGGTCGAGCTGATCGGCGAGACGTTCGCTTCGGAACTCGCCGCGATCCTCGATGAAACCCGCGCCGCGCTGGCCGGTCGGCCCGAGAGCGAGCTTCAAACCGCGCTCGACGGCTTCACCGCCGCCGCCGCCGAGGCCGAGCGCTTGTTCACCGCCACCGACCTCGCCCCGTTCCTGACCACCACCTCCGACCCGACCTGACCCTTTTTCCTGTCACCCTGAACGCAGTGAAGGGTCTCACGCCAACCTCAGCGGAACGTCGGTATGGATTCTCAGTGAGATTCTTCGCTCCGCTCAGAATGACAGACGATATGCGTCGGCGGCTTCGCCGTCAGAATGACATTCTCAACTGATTTCTGCCTTTTCCATTCACCGCCAACCGCCGAGCAAAAACATGAACCAGCAAAACGCCGGACAGATCGAGCAGACGTGGGCCACCGACCCGCGTTGGACCGGAATCGAGCGGCCGTATGCCGGGGCCGACGTGCTTCGGCTGCGGAACACGTTCCCGATTGAGCACACGTTGGCCGAGCGCGGCGCCCGGCGGCTGTGGCGCTCGCTGGCCGAGCAGCCGTACGTCGCCGCGCTCGGGGCGCTGACCGGGAACCAGGCGATGCAGCAGGTCAAGGCCGGTTTGCAGGCGATTTACCTGAGCGGCTGGCAGGTCGCCGCCGACGCCAACCTCGCCGGGC
>JBBSVG010000607.1:0-2511 GCA_038233775.1 Bacteroidota bacterium
TTGAACGGGTTCGGGCTGGCCGGGCTGAGCGCGAACCCGGTCGGCGTGGTGACAGCGCGGCCCACGGTCAACTCGACCGTCTGACCGTAGTCGTGGGTCTGGCCCGAGACATCGACCGAGCGCAAGCGGTAGCTGTAGTGCTTGCCGGGCGTGACGCGGCTATCGGTGAAGCGATACTGTTGCGTCGAGCTGGTGGTGCCGTGGCCGCGCAGCACCTCGCTGGCCGAGTAGCCGGCCACTGCCGTCCAGACGCGGCTGTCGCGGCCCTGACCGCGTCCGGTGGTCGGAATCGACGGGGCGCCCTCGGCACGCAAGACGATGAACCCGGCGTTGTCGCGCTCGGTGGCCGTGGCCCACGACAGCGTCGCGGCACCGCCGGTGCCCGAACCGGTGAAGGCGCTGAGTTCCACCGGCAACGGCGCATCGGCGCCCTGAGCCAGCGTCAGCGTGCCGGTGCCCTGTTGGCCCCCGTACCCACCCACCTGAATGGTGTAGGTCTCCCCGGCCACCGGCGTGAACGTCACGTCACCGGTGCCGCCACCGCCGTCCGTCACGATGGGGGTCAGGCTGCCGAGGGCCGATCCGGTGAAGACGACCAGCGTCGTCGACACAATCGTCCCGAGTGAGGTCTGAACGCGGATGAACGGCGGCGGCACAGCCGAAGCGGTGTAGCGATAGAAGAGGGTCGCATCCTCATTGTCACCGATGGCCGAGATCTCGTTCACTTCGAGGCTTGCGTTCGTGTTGTCGAACGGCACCACGATGGGCGTGCCGGTCGGGCTCGTCAGCACCTGGGCAGCGGCGAAGCGGTCGTTGGCCGGAACCACGACCGGCGCAGCCAGCGACGTCAGGTCGAACGAACTGGCAAACCCAGAAGACAGGTGATAATTGCCAACCTGCACGACGTAGGTCTGGCCGGGCGTGGCGTTGAAGACGAGGTGAGCCGCAGCGAAACTCCCATCGCTGGCATCGCCGATGGCCACGCTCTGGAGCGTCGCCAGGCTCGCACCGGTATAGACCCCGACCACCGCATCGAAGCTGTTGTTGGCCGTGCGGAGGTCGTAAGCCGCCACCCCGGCCGGCGAGGTGAACGTGTAGAAGATGGTCCTCCCGGTCCGGCCCGTGCCGCCATCGAAGGTGAACGGTTCACCGGCCTCGACCGTCGCATTCGTGTTATTGAAGGCCACAGTGAGCACATTGCCAGCCGACGCCGGGACGATGGTGATCGCGGCGGCGAAGTTGTCGTTGACCGGCTGGGCGAACGCCGAAGCGGCGCTCATCGTGATGGCGGCCACTGCAAGGCCGCCCAAGTATCGTACTGACATATGCCTTCTCCTATGTTGAATCACACCTCCGCGCTCTTGCTGAGCTGAGCGGCAGGAGGAAGATAACCTTTTTGGCTCATGTGTAAGTGAGGTGCGGGAGTTGCGGCCCCCACGCGATTGGATGTCTTGCGCCCCATGAGCTGAGGTCGCCATGATCGACTTTCCCATCGACGAGTTGCTTGATGAACAGGCTTGTTTGAGCTGGCTCGAAGAACGCCTGCATCCGAGCGGGCTTGTCTGCCCGCGCTGCGGCCAAGCCGAGCGGCGCATCGCCAAACGCAAGAGTGCGATTCCAGCCTACCGATGTAAAGCCTGCGACCGATACTTCACCATGCTCAGCGGCAGCGTCCTGGCCGGCACCCGGAAAGACGCGACCAAGGTGGTGCTCAGGCGTGGGCGAAGCCCAACGCCCCTGCGCGGCATCGCCAAAGGCGAGACGACGGCTCGGCTGGCACGGGAGCTTCGGCTCAGTCGCAAGCAGATGCACACGATTCGGCATCGGATTCAGGCCAATCTCTACGAGAGCTTACCCACGACACCGATGTCGGCCGAACCGATGTCGGCCGAGGCATCTGCATCGTCAGCGGCTCGGGCAGCACCAGAAGCCAAGATCGATGAAACTACAGCGCAGAGCGAGCCATTGATGGCACATCTGATGGAGTTCGAAGTCGATGAACTCTTTCAGAATGCGGGGGAAAAAAGGACGCCGTCACGCTGATCCGGCCGATCCACCGAGGCGCCGGGCCAATCAACGACGAGGTCACGGCACCTACTCGACCGACCGTCCGCCGGTGTTCATCTTGGTGGCTCGTCACAGCAAAGAGGTGCGCTATGCCGTGCGCGAACGCACCGACGGGAGAACGTGTCTCGACGTGCTCATCGCCAATCTCACGCACCCTGACGGCCAGAACGGCAGCGCACTCGCCCCGACTGACGGGTTAAGGACAGTTGGCTCTCACCTGTCAAGCGACGAGTGGAAGGGCTACGCATCGGCTGAGCGGGTGCTGTCTCTGTCGGGCTTGCGCCTCGTCCATCAGACGGTTCATCACGGCCGAGACGCATCAGGCCGTCGCCAGTGGGCTCGCGATGCCGACGGCGATGGTCGGCGCGAGGTGCATTGCAACAGTTGTGAAGGCGCGGGATCGGGGTTGAGGACGTACCTGCGACCCTTTCGCGGCGTGCACAA
>JBBSVG010000608.1:0-2505 GCA_038233775.1 Bacteroidota bacterium
CCGTCACCACCGTTGCTGCCGGGCACGCCAGCGAAGAGGGCGCCGACCGAGAATGCCGAGTTCGGTCGCTCGATGAGCCCGATCTTCGGCCCGACGTAGAAGACCTGCTTCGAGATATCGTTCGTCGGAAAGAGCGAGACGCCGCCAGCGATGGTGATGCGGTCGGTGATGCCGTAGGCGACGAACGGGAAAAACAGCTCGTAATCGGCGAAATAGCCGTCACCGGCCCGGAGCGAGCGGCCGGTCGGGGCGAACAGCAGCCGGTTGGCGTTCGGCGTCGGGAACCACAGCTCGCCGCTGTGCATCGCCGTGAGGGGAAACTCGCGCAGTTCGCGGATACGGTCGAGCGGAATCGTCGTCTCGCCCATGTCGCTGGCGAACCGAACGGTCGTCTCATCGACGGCGGTGATCCGGCCGACCATGGTCGAGCCGTCGCGGGTCGTCAGCCGCTGGATGTGGAGCGAGTCGGGCACCCGGAGCGAATCGCCTTTCGGCTGCGTCTGGGCGCTCGCGGCGCCTGAGCAAGCAAGGAACGCAACCCCGAAGGCAGCGGCGACAGCGTGAAGACGCATGGGGATTGGGTCGGGCGGAGAGGACGGGTTTCAGCGAAGATAGGACTGAAGCAGACTCGGCGGCATAGGGCGAAGTGCCTATGCCGCCGATGGGGAAGCGGGGCTTGCGAAATTCAGCCAGCCGAGGCGACGAGGGTGCCGGACGGTTGACCGATCAGGCCCATCTCGCGACCGGTCTGGTAGAACGCTTCCAGAATCAGGTCCAACTCCTCGTCACTGTGCGTGGCGATGTACGAGGTGCGAATCAGCGACATCCCGCGCGGGACGGCCGGCGAGATGACGCAGTTGACGAACACGCCGCGCTTGTAGAGCGCCTGCCAGAAGCGGAACGTCGCCTCGTCCTCGCCGATGACGACCGGGACGATGGCCGTCTCGCCGTCGATCACGCGAAAGCCCATCTCCATGAAGCCGCGACGCATCCGCTCGGCGACCTGTTTCAAGCGGGCGATCCGTTCAGGCTCTTGCTGCATGACCTTTAAGGCGGCGATGACCGTCGCCGTCGAGGCAGGGGTCATGGAAGCGGAAAAGATCAGCGCCGCCGCGTTGTGCTTCAGGTAGCTGATCACCTCGCGGTCGCCAGCGATGAAGCCGCCGAGCGAGGCGAAGCTCTTGCTGAACGTTCCGGTGATGATGTCCGTCTCGGCCACGAGCCCGAAGTGGCTGGCCGTGCCGCGACCGCCCTCACCGATGACGCCGGTGCCGTGGGCGTCGTCGAGCGCGATCCGGGCGCCGTAGCGTCGGGCGATATCGACCAGTGCCGGGAGGTTGACGAGCGCGCCGCTCATCGAGAAGACGCCGTCCGAAACGATCAGCTTGCCCGCGTCTTCCGGCAGCTTGCTGAGTTTGTTCTCCAGATCGCGCATATCGTTGTGCCGATAGCGGACCGTCGTCGCGTACGACGCCTGCGTGCCGACGACGATGGACGAGTGGTTCTCCTTGTCCGACAGGATGAAATCACCCTTCGACGCGATGGTCTGCAAGAGCCCGAGGTTCGTCTGGAACCCGGTCGAGAGCAGCACGCACGCTTCCTTGTTCAGAAACGCGGCCAGTTGCTGCTCGAGCTCGACGTGCAGATCGAGCGTCCCGTTCAGATAGCGCGATCCGGTGCAGGAAGTGCCGTACTTCTGGACAGCGTCGATGGCCGCCGCTTTCACATCCGGGTGGACTGTCAGGCCTAAGTAGTTGTTCGATCCGGCCATGATCCGCTCGCGACCCTCGATCACGACGCGCGTCCCGTCGCTGGCCTCGATGGGCTTGAAGTACGGGTACAGACCGGCGGCCTGAATCTCCTGCGGGCGGGTGAACGCGCGACATTTATCGAACAGATCCAAACCCAGCCCTCCCAGAGTCTCAATTCGCCCGGCAATCGGCGCCGCCCTCGTGGCAAACCCGACCGGCATCGGCGGGGCACGGGTCCAGGGGCGCAGGGGGTTCTCGACGGGTGCAACAGCGATCCACCGACAGGGATCGGCGGCGGCTGTCGGTCAGAATCAACCCGAGGTCAACCCGCCGCGATTCACAATCCTTAGGCCATCTCCCTGCCCATGCCCCCTACTGTTCTCTTGACGGGCGCGACCGGCTTCATCGGCGGCCATCTGGCGGCGTCGCTCGCCGAAAGCGGTTCCACCGTTCGCTGCTTGGTCCGGCCGACCGCCAACCGTCGCTGGCTGGCCGATTTGCCGCTCGAGTTGGTGACGGGCGATCTCGACGATGGACCGGCGCTGCGGCGCGCGGTGGCTGGCGTCGAGACGGTCTATCATCTGGCAGGCGTGACGAAAGCGCGGTCGGAGGCCGATTATCACCACGGCAACGCCACCGGCACAGAGCATCTGTTTCAAGCAGTCGCCGAAGCCAACCCGACCGTTGGCCGCGTGGTGCTCGTCTCGTCGCTGGCCGCCTGCGGTCCCTCGCCAGCCGACGGGACGCCGCTGAC
>JBBSVG010000609.1:0-2500 GCA_038233775.1 Bacteroidota bacterium
CGATCGCCTGCCCGGCCTTGAGCCGCGCAAGATTGGCGGCGGTCAAGGTGAACGGGTGATCGTGCGTTGCGGACCCTTGGACGCTGTAGGACTTGTCGGTAAGCGAATTCAGGTCTGCGGCCGGAATGTCGAGCGTGTGACCGTGATTGCCCGTGAACTGGAACTTGCCGCAAGTGCCGGCGGGTCGGGGCTGATTGTCGTCATCGCCGCCGCCGCCGCCGCACCCGGCGAGCACCAGGGTCAGGCAGCCACCACCCATTTGGCGGAGGAAGAGTTTGCGCGTGATCATGCTGGTCTCCTGTTGAAAACTGGTGCATTTGGCGGGGCGTAGACAGTGGTAAGGGTGCGCTGGCACATGGCAAACTCCGAGAATGAAAAAGGCGAGGTCGGTGACGCTCGATGGCGTTGCAGCGAGTTCAATCAGCTCGCCGGCATCACGTTCGCGACGCTACGGCTCAAGACGCCCGACGCCACGATGAACCGCCGAATTCCGGCCGATGTGTTGCCGATCGAAGCCGCGCCACAGACGCTGCGCTTCGGCGCCTTTGGGTTCGACTTCGTCCGTTCAGAGCTGAAGGGCGCAGATGGCACGCCGATCACGCTGAGGCCGAAGGCGGAACAGCTGCTCCGCCATTTCATCTCCAATCCGGGCCGCTTGCTCTCGCGCGAGGAGCTCATGGATGTGCTGTGGCCGGCGGCGGTCGTCACCGACGACTCGCTCGTTCAGTGCGTGGGCGAACTGCGCTCCGCGCTCGACGACCGCAGCCAGGCGCTGATCCGGACCCTGCCGAGGCGGGGCTACCGGTTCGATGCGACCGTCTCTCGGGTCGAGCCCGCGCTGCTATCGCCGGTTGTGCCGGAAGCCGCGGGCGTGGGGGAGCCGCCACCGACCGACGCCATGCCGTCACCGACCGACGCCAAGCCGTCCTCGTCGTCGCGAAGGCCAACCCGCGGCGTCCTGATCAGCGTCGCGGCCATCGCGGTCGCAGCGGGGGCACTGGTGTGGGCCGTGAAGCCCGGACCCGCTCGCCCGATGTCGCTCGACGAGACGATCACCGCACGCCACGTCTTCGCCGTCATGCCGCTTTCAGTGCCGGGAGACAACCCCTCGCTGCGCAACGTCGCGGCGCAGATCGGAGACGAGATCGCGGCTCAGATGGCGACACGGGCGGGCTCGCGCGTTTTCTCCCGGATGAAGACGGCCGCGTTCGACGCCCCGTCGCCCGCTTTCGAACGACTGGCGAGCGAGCTGCAGGCCACCTACGCCATTACCGGCCGGGGGCGGCCGGCGGCCACCGGCACAACGCTTGACGTCCTGATATTTACAGTTCCCGAAGGCGCGGCGCTCGGCACGGCCAGCTTCGACGTCGAGACCAACGCTACGGCGCCTACGGTGGCCGAAGTGGGTCAGCTCGTTGCGAATTTCGTTCGCGGCAAGGTCGGCGACCTCGAATACCGGCGCGCAACTGCGCCGGGCCACCGCGCCGACGCGGCGGATCTGACCATCATTGGCTGGGAAGAGATCAATCGCTTATCAGGGCCGGACGACGTGGTTCGTGCTCGCAGCCGCTTTCGGGAGGCACTGCGGCAAGACCCGGCCTCGCTGATGGCGATGCTCGGTCTGTCGGCCAGCTTCGTCACCGGCAAGTCGATGGGGTTGCCTGTGACGGCCGAGGAGGCGTCCGAGTCCGAGCATGCGCTGGACCGGATGCTGAAAACGGCACCGAACGACGCGACCGCTGCTTTGCTCTGGGCCGACCTCAAGTTGCAGGAAGGTCGCGCCGACCTCGCGATCCCCTCGATCGAGAAGGCTGTTCGCATCACCCCGCAGTACGCCAACGCGCACCTGATGCTGGCGGTCGCGCTGATCCGGGTTGGACGTCAAGAGGACGCCGGCCCCGAGTTCGACTGTGCCATCCGGCTGGCAACGATGAGCAACGACCTGCGCCGGGCCAGCACGGCCTATGCCGCCGCGGCGGAGATCGCGCTCACGCGCGGAGACAACCTGCGGGCCACCGAGCTGGCGCGACAAGCGATCGCGGTCCGCCCATCGGGAGTACGAAGCACCACGCCTTACGCGATCCTCGCCGCCGCAGAGGCGCTGTCAGGCCGAATGGCCGAAGCGAATGCCGACATGGCGATCTTCCGTCAGCGGAGTCCCGGCACGACGGTGGCGACCTTCGATTCGACGCGCCCGTCGCGGCACCCGGCGTTCGTCGAGCAACGCGCTCGCCTGTACGAGGGTCTGCGCCTCGCGGGCCTCCCGGAGCGCTGACCAGCGGCTACGCGCCGGCGCGCTTCAGCTCAACACCGGCGAGGGGCGGTGCCCGGCCTGCGAAGGCGCCGGCGTGCGCACCATCGCCATGAGCTTCCTGCCCGACGTCAAGCTGCCTTGCGACGTCTGCCACGGCGAGCGCTTCAATCCCGAGACGCTGGCGGTGAGCTGGCGCGGCAAGAGCATCGGCGACGTGCTGAAGATGGAGGTCGACGAGGCGGTCGA
>JBBSVG010000610.1:0-2497 GCA_038233775.1 Bacteroidota bacterium
ACGGCGGGCAGCAGGATCAGCACCGTCAGCACGCCCTTGCCGACAAATCGGCCCCGAGCCAGCGCCCGTCCAGCCGGCAGCGCCAACGCCAGCGCCCCGACCGTCACGACCAGCCCGAGCGCGACGCTGACGCCGAGCGCTCGGGGCAGCGCGGATTGCTCGACGAGCAGCGTTCGCCACGTCGCCGCGCCCAAGTGATCGGGGACGAGCGCCGGGAAGAACCAGCCGTCGGCCAGCGACCACAGCCCGAGCACGACGAGCGGTGCGAGCACGAGCACGACGATCAGCGCGACGACGGTTGGACGTATTCTATTCATTCGAAGAAAAGTCAATGACGCTTGTTGGATTTCGCGGAGGCTCCGTTCATGGATTCGACAAGCTCACCACGAACGGAGATTTGCTTCGGCGTGAGACCCTTCACTTCGTTCAGGGTGACAGACAACGGCGACCCGAAACAGCGCCGAGCCGCCTTTCCATCGCTCCTCGCTCATCACTCCGCGCTCTCTTCTGGCCGTTTCATCATTCTGCGCTCATCATTCATCACTCACGATTTCAGCGCGTCTCCGGCGGTCGTGTCACGCGGCCGTAGAGAAGCCCGAGGGCGAGCGTGACGGCGAGCAGGACGGCGTTGACGGCGAACCCTTCCGGTCGCCGGGCCAGATCGACGTTCGCCAGCCGCTGTTGCCCGAGCACCGCGAGCGCGGTTGGGTAGGCGCGACCGACGACGAGCGGCACTTCGTAGGCGCCGACGAGAAACGTGAACAGCAGCAAAAGCGTCGGCAGCGCGCCGCGAACGGCCAGCGGCAGCGTGATGAGCCGGAACCGTTGCATCCGCGAGGCGCCGAGCGTGCGAGCCACCCGGTCGTGCTCGGCGCCGATGCCGGCCAGCACGGCGGCCAGCACGACGGCCAGATACGGCACTTCCTTCCATAAATACACGAGTCCGACGCCGATCCCGAACCGGTCGAACACCAGCGCCGGGAAGCTCTTCGAGCCGCCGATCAGCCCGAGCCGAACGAGGACGCGGGCGACCAATCCGCTCTGGGTCAGCAGTTGGACGGCGCTCAGCGCGACGACCAGATGCGGCACCGGCAGCGGGATGTGCAGGCCGAACCGACCGATCCGACTCCACCGGTCGCCGCCCGACAGCGCCAGCGCCAGCGGCAACGCCAGCCCGAACGCCGCCGCCGTGCCGACCATCGCCAGCACGGCCGAGTAGCGCAGCGCCGTCAACAGGTCGCCGGAGGCCCACAGATACCGGTACGGCTCGAGCGTAAAGCGGCCGACGCCGCCCGTCGCTGGGAAAAACCCGACGCTCGCGGCGACGGTGTAGAGCACGCCGACCAGCGTCGGCAGCAGCGTCACGACGACGAGCGGGACGAGCGGCGCCCATGATCGGCGGTTCACGGCGTTGCCTCGACCGAGCCATCGCCGAGCGCCGAGAGCGAGCCGAACCGCCGCTCGAGTTGGGCGAAGTCGGCCATCGTCCCGGCGTGGAGAAAGCGCTCGACTTGCTCGGTTGCGGGGTGTCGCAGGATCGTTTCGGGCGGATCGAGTTGGGCCAACCGGCCGCTGAACAGGACGCCGACGCGGTCGGCCATCAGCAGCGCCTCGGGCTGATCGTGCGTGACCATCAGCATCGTCACGCCGGTGTCGCGCTGCACGTCGAGGATCAACTGCCGCATCTCGCCGCGCAGGTCGGGATCGAGCGCCGAGAGCGGTTCGTCGAGCAACAAGACCTTCGGCTCGACCACGAGGGCGCGGGCCAGCGCGACGCGCTGTTGCTGTCCGCCTGAAAGCTCCGCCGGTCGCCGGGCGCCGATGCCAGGCAGCCGAATCCGCTCCAGCGCCTCGTGGACCCGTCGGCCAATCTCGGCTTTCGGCAGTTTGCGGACCCGCAGACCGAACCCGATGTTGTCGGCAACCGACATAAACGGGAACAGCATCGGTTGCTGGAACAGATAGACGATCCCGCGCCGCTCGGCCGGTATGTCGGTCAGGTCCGCGCCGCCGAGCATAACCCGACCCGACACGGGGCGCTGCAACCCGGCCACCAGTTGCAGCGTCGTCGATTTGCCCGATCCGCTCGGTCCGACCAACACGACCCGCTCGCCCGCCTCGACCGACAGCGAGAGCCGGTCGAGCACCGTCGCCGCGCCATAGCGCTGCGTCAGGCCGTCGAGTTGGAGGAAGGGCATGTTGGGGAAGAAGCTGTCAGCTATCGGCAAGGAAGCTATCAGCCGTCAGCTATCAGCTATCAGCTCACGGCGGGAAAACGGCAACGACGACCGGCAAGAGCGCATCGAAAGACTGCGGCGGCTCCGTTCATGGATTCGACAAGCTCACCACGAACGGAGAGCGACGATGAAGGACGACTGGCCTGCCCCCGATCTATGTACCAGGGTCTATGTTAGTGCCGGCTCCGGTTGAAGGTTGATGGCGGATGGGCTTCGGGAACAGCTCACGGCAAACTCGCTTGGGGTCCGGTACTGCAACG
>JBBSVG010000611.1:0-2475 GCA_038233775.1 Bacteroidota bacterium
CGACCTGTTCGCCCGCCGGCCCGACAAGCACTGGTCGCTGACCGACTGCCTCTCGTTCGTCGTCATGGCCGAACGCGGGCTGACGGACGCCCTGACCGCCGACCGCCACTTCGAGCAGGCCGGGTTCGTCGCCTTGCTCGCATGACCCGCCGCCGAGTTCCGTGACCTTTCGCCTTCCAGATTTTCTCATGCAGACGATCCGCGTCGAATCCCCCGGGCCGTTGCTCGCCGTGCTGGCGGCGGCGATCGGCAACCGCACCGAGGTCAAGCAGTGGCTGCGGCTGCGGCGGATCGCCGTCAACGGCACGCCCGCCGAACGGCACGACCTGCCCGTCGCCGCCGGCGACGTGATCGAAGTCGGCCCGGCTCGCCGGGTGCCGCCCGACGCCCGCATTCCGGGCCTCGACATCGTCCACGAGGACGACGCGGTCATCCTGATCGACAAGCCGGCCGGGCTGCTCACGATCGCCACCGAGACGGTCAAGACGCGGACCGCCTACCACATGCTCAACGAACATCTCAAACGCCGCTTCCCCGACGAGAGCGAACGCATCTTCATCGTCCATCGGCTCGACCGCGAGACGAGCGGCCTGATGCTCTTCGCCCGCAATCACGACTTCAAGCAGACGCTTCAAGACGGCTGGGAGAGCGTCGAAAAGAAGTATCTGGCGATCGTCGACGGCACGCCCCCCGAACCGACCGGCACCATCGAAAGCTATCTCGCCGAGAACCGCGCGCTGAACGTCTTCTCCAGCCCGCGAAAGACCGCGCTGGGCAAGCACGCGGTCACGCACTACACGATGCTCAAGACGAACGGCAAACGGTCGCTGCTGGAGGTCCGCACGCTGACCGGCCGCAAGCACCAGATCCGCGTGCATCTGGCCGACCTGGGCTGCCCGATCGCCGGCGACGACCGCTACGGCCCCGACGCGAAGAACAGGTTCGACCCGCCCGAGAAGCTCTCGAAGAAGCGTCAGGCCGCGCTCGCGGAGCTGGCTCCGCGTGAGGCGAAGCGTCTCGGCCTGCACGCCTCGTCCCTGCGCTTCCGCCACCCGACGACGGGCGAGTTCGTCGAGTTCCGCAGCGACATGCCCGGCCCGATGGCGAAGCTGCTGCGGTGAGGAAGGCGTAGGGTGGGCCTCGGCCCACCATCGAATGTTTCCCGACGCCACGAACCCGAACGCTACGCGGCGGTGGGCCAAGGCCCACCCTGCGTCACTTGGTCAACGCTCTCGTGGCCGAAGATGACCGGGATGCCGCCGGGGGCCGCGAATACCGCCACCCCGTCCCGCACGATGATGGCATCCTGGTGGTCAACCTCCTGCCGGCCACCGCTCATGGTGACCACCGTGAAGGGGCGGAACGGGGTCCGCCGCGTGAACGCCTGGATCGTTCCCGTGAACACGTCGCGGTCCATCACTGGTCTCCCGTGAAGGGTTCCTGGGAATCGTATCACGTCCGCCCGGAGCCGTCTCGCCCGGCGGTCAGGTGCAGGGCTTGGTTCGGCGAGCGACCGGGGCTTTGGGCGGATCGGCTTCAGTGACACGTTTTGCGCACAGCGACACCGCTTTGCCTCCCTGCCGGCGCTGCCGTTCCCGAAGGTCGCGGCAAATGGCCGACAAGTCATGCTCGAACCGCGCGGCATACTCTTCTCGATGCCTGCGCGTCTCTTCCACGATCGGGTCGATCCACATCGCTCAGTCTTCCATCAGTTGTTGAGGTGTGCAGATCGTCGGCGGTTCGTAACCGTCCGACCGGCAAACGGATTCTATGCCCTGTTGCAGCGCCGCGTTGGCAATATGCTTGCAGTTCCACGTCAGGAGGTAATCGATGCCGTTCACGGTGGCGATCGCGATGTGCAGGGCGTCGATCTTGGCCTTCTCCGGCAGGGGAACCACACGAACCAGTTTGCCGGCGAGAGATTCCGCTTCGTCCGTCACGTCGAGCACCGTGACGTCGACGAGCAAGTCGAGCCGGTCTCGGGCGGCGCTCGGATCGCCGGCGCTGCATTCGACGACGACGGCTTCTGACAGGTAAAGATCATACTTGGCGCGGCAGCTTTCCCACCACTCGCGCGTGAGTTGTTGGTTCGCCGCCGTGATCAGGTCGCGGCTTGGGCGTGAGGCGGCATACCCGATGATGCTGGTCTCGAGGTAAACCGTGGCTTTCATCATAGAGGTCGCGTGCTTCCCAATCAAACTTCCTCCACCCGACGACGAGCGAGTTCGTCGAGTTCCGCAGCGACATGCCGGGCTCGATGGCGAAGCTGCTGCGCTGACTCGGAAACGGCGCACGCGAACCACGAAAGGCACGAGAATGTCGAACGACGCAGCTCAGCCGCGGCCGGGGCCGCAGTAAGTTGGAAGTCCCCGAACCCGACACGGCCCCCGCCATCGGCTGCAGCACCTGGTTCGGCGCGCCTTTGATCGGAAGCAGCTATTCTTTTGGAACATTGACCGGGTCGTGCTTCGCAGC
>JBBSVG010000612.1:0-2475 GCA_038233775.1 Bacteroidota bacterium
CTGCTCACCGGCTTCGACGCATGGCTGACGGCGATTCGTCGCGATCAGACGGCCGGGCGAGCCGAGACGCCGATGGTCAGTCGGCACGAGCGGCATCAGGTGGTGAAGATTTGTCCGCTCGTGGCTTGGACCGAGGCCGACGTCTGGGGCTACCTCCACCGGCACCGCGTCCCGTACAACCCGCTGCTCGACCGGGGCTTCACCAGCCTCGGCTGCGTCCCCTGCACCCGCCGCCCAACCGGCGCCGACCCGCGCAGCGGCCGGTGGAGCGACCACGGCAAAACCGAATGCGGACTGCACTTGTGATCTCGAAAATCGGTGTTCAAAGTCCGCCACTCTCCGTTCGTGGTGAGCTTGGGGCGCTGGGCGTCGCCCACGCCTGAATCCACAACGGAGCCACCACAGCCGACCGCTTCCGTTTCTTGCCGTGAGCTGACGGCTGATAGCTGACGGCTGATAGCTGACGGCTGATCCGCTTCCTTTCCCCTTTTCCCCAACCGAGATTCCGATGACCAAAGCTGAACAGGCGAAACTCGACAAAGACGGGCTTGACGTGTGGGCCGACCTGCATCGCTACGCAGCGGCGGGCGACATCGCCGCCGTCACGGCCGACGATCTGAACCGGCTGAAATGGTTCGGGTTGTACCACGACCGACCGAAAACCGGTCATTTCATGCTCCGCGTCCGGCTCCCCGGCGGGATTCTGACTGCCGACCAAGCCGACGTCATCGCCGAGTTGGCCGAAACGCTGGCGCCGGGCCGACTGGAGTTGACGACGCGGCAGACGTTTCAGCTCCACACGCTTGCGCTAAGCGATGTGCCAGCGGTGTTCAGTCGGCTCCAGTCGGTCGGCTTGCAGACCGTCGAGACGTGCGGCGACGTGCCGCGAAACGTCGTCGCTTCGCCGGTGGCCGATCTCGCCGCCGATGCGTGGCTCGATCCGACGCCGTTCGTCTTGGCGCTCGACGACCATTTTTCGTGGAACCGCGACTACACCAACCTGCCGCGCAAGTACAAGGTCACGGTCGCTTCCGGCGGCACCGACGCGACCCAGGCGCCGATCAACGACCTCGCCTTCATCCCGGCCCGCGCCGCCGACGGGACGCTTGGGTTCAACGTTTGGGTCGGCGGCGGCCTGTCGCACGAACCGCACTTGGCCGTCGCGCTCGACCTGTTCGTTCCGGCCGACGCCGAGCAAGTCGTCGCCGTCGCGGCGGCCGTCACGCGGACGTTTCGCGATCATGGCTTCCGCGAGAAACGCAACCATGCCCGGCTGAAATATCTGATCGCCGACTGGGGCGCCGAGCGGTTTCGGGCCGAGGTCGAGCAGTCGCTCGGCAGCACGCAGCCCCGAGCGGCAGCCGACGAGTCGCAGGCGCCGTACACTGGTGACGTGCTCGGCGTCCATCCACAGCGACAAACCGGACTGAGTTGGGTCGGCTTGCTTGTCCCGACCGGTCGACTCGATGCGACGCAACTCCGCGAGCTGGCCCGGCTGTCGCGGCGCTATGGTCGCAGCGAGTTGCGGCTGACGCTGAATCAGAACCTCGTCTTGCCGCACATCCCGACCGATGACTTGCCGACGCTGCTGGCCGAGCCGATTCTGTCGGAGCTGCGACCCGAGGCGCCGTCGCTGCAGCGCCACGTCGTCGCTTGCACCGGGTTGCCGTACTGCAACTTTGCGACGATTGAGACCAAAGAGCGGGCGTGGACGCTGGCGGGCGAGTTGGACGGGCTGATCCCGCTCGACGTGCCGATCAGGACGCACCTCTCGGCCTGCCCGCACGGTTGCTCGCAGCATTCGGTGGCCGATATCGGCTTGCAGGGCGGCGTCGTTCGGGCGAAAGACCGCAGCGGAACCGTCCCGGCCGCCGATATCCTGCTCGGCGGCGCCCTCGGCAGCCGACCCGCGCTCGCCCGTCGGGTCGCGACGAAAGTGCCTTTTTCGGAACTCACCAGCCGACTCGCCGGGCTGCTGCAAGCGTATCAGGACGAGCGAACCGAGCCGACCGAACCGTTCAGCGATTGGGTCGCCCGGCAGACCGACGACGGGCTGCGGACGCGGCTTGGGTTCGAGCCGGAGCCGGTCACCGACGGCGTCTGGAGCGAAGAAGGGTCGTGGAACCAAACAGCAAAGGGAGGAGGATGAACGGACACGCAGCGAAACGGGCGGCGGTGCTGCTCGGACACGGCAGCCTGCGAAACGGCTCCGGCGCGGCGATGCTCCGGCTCGCCGCCCGACTGCGCGACACTGGACTGGCCGACCGGGTCGAGGCGGCGTTCCTCAATTACAGTTGCCCGACCTTTCCCGACGTCGTCGCCCGGCTCGCCGCCGACGGCGTCGGGGAGATCGCGGTCCAGCCGTATTTTCTGATCCCCGGCCGGTTCGTTCAGCAGGACGTGCCCCGGCTGGTCGAGGCGGTCGGGCGGGTTCACCCCGAGATCGCGTTCCGCGTCACCCGTCCGCTCGGCGAC
>JBBSVG010000613.1:0-2472 GCA_038233775.1 Bacteroidota bacterium
AGAGGTTCGGCTTGGTGAGGTAATCGTTCGGCTCGCGCAATGCGTAGCCGCAGATGCCCTCGGCGTACTCGCTCAACGCCTCGTTGATGAAGGTCGTCTCGTTGCGGTCGTAGTTGAAGTGGATCAGGTGCTGATACTCGTGGGCCAGCGTCTGCAGCACGACGCTGGTCGAGTGGCGACCCGGACTGGTGATCGACGGGTACGTGTCGATGTAGATCAGGTCGCGCTCGTTCGACAGGCTGTACTGCGCTTTGGAGTACTGGTCCCCGGAGAAGAACAGCCCGGCGACGAAGCCGTTGCCCGGCGTCCACCCGTCCTTGATGTCGTAAATCAGCACGTCGAGCTTGCCGTCGCCGTCCTTGTTCGGCGGGTTGCCGAAATACTGTTGGTCGAGCGCGAGAACGCTCTTGGTCGGGTCTTTCGCCGTCGCCGGCGCCTGAACCTCGAGCGCGCCGAACATCCCGTCCACATCGGCTTGGGTGACATGACCGTTGTCCAGCTCGCTCTGCTCAACCCACAGGTACGAGAGCGGGCCGAGCGCCATCAGCTTGGCCGAGACCGAGCGGACGCTGTTGGACAGGTAATCGAACCCGTTAAACGTTCGGACGTCACCGAGCTTCGGATCGGCGGCGGTTTTCTGCAACCCGGTCGCGCTGAGCCGCTCGTAGAGCACCGGATCGAGCCGTTGGGTGTTGGCCGCAACCTGCTCGGCGTAACCGGGCACGCTGACGGTCGGCTCGATGCAGACCGGGGCGAACCGGGGGCCGAGCGACGGCAGCGCCGACGTGGCGTCCTGCGCGTGGGCGACGCCAACGAACCCAGCGGTCAGCACAGCGACGAGCGCCATCGGGCGACAAAAAGCGGTCATGGGCAAGACTCCGGGGCGCCGAACCGGCGCGGTCTGAGGGTAAACCAAACTCAGGGACGGACAGCGGTGACTTCAAGCGTCAGCTCCGGCGCGGCGGTATCCAGCCGACCGGACAAGGTCAGCGTTTGACCTTGCCGCTGCCAGAGCGGACCGACGGCGGCGCCGGTCAAACGGTAGGTCATCCCGGTGGGCGTGACGAGCGCGAGCCGGTTGGTCGGGGCGCTGCCGATGGACTCGATCCGGCCAGTCGCGGTCAAGATGCCGACATCCTCCATCGGCCGCGAAACCGGTCCCCCGTCGGGATCGGTCGGGGATTTCGACCCAATCGACGGTCGTGGCGACGGTCGGTTGCTCGGTGCCGTCGTGGCCCGAGGCGCGGGTCGGGCGGAAGCCGTCGGCGCGGGTTGGGTCGGGGCAGCAGACGGCGAAGCGGTCGGCGTATGCGGCATCATCGCGGCGGAATCGGAGACGGCGGCGAGGCTCGAATCGGGCTGCGCGACCATCGGCGGCACAGGTGACGGGCTCTCGGCAGCGGGTTTCGGCCCGTCGCAGGCGGCGATGGTCAGCGTCAGGCTCAACGCGGCGAGGGAAAACAGGCGCATGGGACTCCGAAGATCGTCAGCGAACAGGGGCCGGTTTGCGTCGGCGGAAGAGCGCGGTCAGCGCTGTCCACTCGTCCGGGCGGAAGAAGCGGGTTGCCCAGAGCGCCACCGGCAAAGCCAAGAGCAAGCCAAGTTTGACGATCCACGTGGCCGGGTTCGTGACGGGAATGAGCGTCGCCGAGACGAACCGGTCGAGTCCGAACAGCGCGCCGGTCACGAGCCCGAGGTGCAGCAACCGGCCCCACGCATACGGGACCGGGTAGACCTTTCCTGCCTGCCACGCGGCCAGCCCGGCCATCAACCCGTAGGCAACCGGCGTGGCCCAGGCGACGCCCGTCATCCCGAAACGCGGCGCGGCGAGCAGGCAGATGGCGACGTTGACCAGCGCTCCGGCGCCGGTGATCCACGGCAGCACCGCCGTCCGCTTCTCAATATACAGCCCGGCCGTGACGACGGCATAAACGCCGCTCAGGACGTAGCCGAGCAGGATGATCGGGACGATCCCGAGGCCCAGCCAGTAGATCGCTTCTTTTGGAAACCGCTGCACCGCAGGCAGTTGGGCCACCGGCGGAAGGAAGAATGCGACGCCGAGAAACACCGCCGCGAGCAGCGTCATGAGTCCGGTTAAGATGCGGGCAAACAGCTCGGGCGCGTCGGCTTGCCGGGCTTGCGTCAGGCTGAACGGCGTCCACGCCATGCGAAACATTTGCACGACAAGCAGCATGACGACGCCGAGTTTGTAGCCAAACGAGTAGATCCCAACGACCTGGATCGGCTCGAGCCCGTAGGCCGCATGCGAGACGGCGGGCGAGATCCGCTGCAAAATCAGCCGGTCGGCGTTCTCGACCAGCATCGCGGCGAACGTGGCCGGAACAAGCGGCAGCGCATACGTCCACAGCGCCCGCCAGCCCGGTCGCCGGACCAGCAAACCGGGGCGAAACAGCCGCGAGATCAGTGGGATCAGCGGGAAGATCAGCGCGACGTTGGCCGCGAGATTGGCGA
>JBBSVG010000614.1:0-2455 GCA_038233775.1 Bacteroidota bacterium
CGAGGCCATAGATCTTGGCGAAGGTCCGCAGGACGATCAGATTCTGCCGCCCGGCGCGGACCTCAGCGAGGAGATCTGGCGTGTCCGACCCCTCGGCGAACTCGATATACGCCTCATCGGCGACGATCAGCACATCGTCCGGGACGCGGTCCATGAACGGCTCGAACTCGGCGCGGGTAAACCGGGTGCCGGTCGGGTTGTTCGGGTTGACCAGATAGATGATTTTGGTCCGGTCGGTGATCGCGTCGGCGATGGCGGGCAGATCGAGCGCATAATCGCGGTGCGCGACCAGCTTGACCGGCAGGCCGCGCGCTTGGGCCAGAATGTGGAACGTGACGAACGTCCCTTCCGAGGTCAGCATCTCGTCGCCGTCCGACGGAAACGTCCGCAGGATGTTGGCGAGAATCGACTCCGACCCGTTGCCGACGGTCACGTTCTCCATCCGAACGTGGTGTCGCTCGGCCAGCGTCCGGCGCAGATCGGCCCCAGCGTTGCCGTAGCGGTGAATCTCGCCAAGCGCCTCGCGGGCGGCTTCGACGGCCAGCGGACTCGGCCCGAACGGGTTCTCGTTCGAGTTCAAGCGGATGATCCGGTCCACGCCGTAGAGCCGAATCAGCTCGCTGTTCGGTAGGCCCGGCTGATACGGTTTGAGGTTGGCGACGTGGTCGGGGACGAGCGGGCGACGGGCAGCGGACATGATGGCGCGGGGATTCGGTCGGAGAGAATCGGTTTGCGCCCGCTCGCCGCAACTCGGGTGCCCCGCTGCCATCGCGGCACCGGCGACGGCCGACCGCGTGTTCAACCCGACGTGTCCCTGCCCCCGCCCCGCGCTCCGAACCCGCCGCCTCACGTCGTCCTCGTCGGCGGTGGCCCGGCCGGGCTGATGCTCGCGCTCGCGCTGCTCGAGGCCAAGCTCCGCGTGACGGTTGTTGAAGCGCGGACCGACTACAGCCGACCACAGTTCTGGTCGTTCTGGCTGGACGCCGACTGGCTCGATCAGCAAAACGTCTCGCCGACGGTCCGGGCGCTGCTCGAATCCGGTCGGCGACACGGCTGCTGGAGCTTTCTCGCGACCGGTTCAACCGAACACGATTCGCGGCGACGGATTCGGACCCGCGCACCGTACACGACGCTCGCCGCGCCCGAGTTCTACCGACAGGCCACCGCCGCATTAACCGCGCTCGGCGGCACGCTGCGGATGGGCGTCGCCGTGACCGGTTGGACGCGCACCGGCTCGGGTTGGCTGGTGAAGCTATCCGACGGCGGCGAGATCGCGGCCGATGCGGTCGTCGAGGCGCGGGGATTGGCGGCGCCGGAGGTCGCGGCGGCGGTCGCCGACTGGAAACAGCGGGCGCCGGGACGCTGGTGGCATCAGGTCTTCACCGGCTGGGTCGTCCGGCCCGAGTCCGTGCCCGATGGGTGGCAGACCGATGAAGCCGTCGTGATGGACGCTCGAATCGCGCAGAGCGATGGGTTCCGCTTCATCTACCGCTTGCCGCTCGGCGCCGACCGGTTTCTGGTCGAGGCGACGGCGTTCGTGACGGGCGATGTCGCGCCGACCGAGCGCGAGGCGATGCTTCGCGCCTATTTAGCCAACGAAGGCGTCGAGCGGTTCGCCGTGATTGAGACGGAACAGGCGACCTTGCCGATGCTGCCGTTCCTCGGCGGTCGCTCGCGCCACCAAGACGGCGGACTCTACGCCATCGGCACCGCTGGCGGACAAATGCGGGCGACGACCGGCTACTCGGTGCTGCAATCGGCGGTCGAGTCGGCCCGGCTGTCGCGGCTGATCCGCCACGATCTGACCGGCACCAAGCGGCCAACCGACGACCGGTTCGCCCGCCGCCGACGCGATCTGTACGACCGAATCTTCCTCCGCGCCCTGACCACCGGCGGCGCCGATCCGCGACGGGTGTTCAGTCACTTCTTCCGGCAGCCGCCCGGCCGCGTCGTCCGGTTTCTGCAAGGCAACAGCACGCTGCTTGACGAGCTTCGGCTGATCGGCAGTTTTGGCCCGTTCGCCCGACCGTTCAGCCGGGCGACGCTGGCAGAGTTGGTCCGCACGAAAAAGGGGACCGGGCCGAAACCCGATCCCCCTGCATCGTAAACCGCAACCCGGTCAGCGAGACGGCGCGCAGCGCGACACGTCGACGGGCTCCGTCAACCGGTAATCGCCGAACCCGGTCAGATCCTGGAAGACGAAGCGACAGTTGCGCGTGTTGTAATCCCAGATCTCGTACGGCTTCGTATCGTAGTTCATCGGGTGGCGGTCCACCTGATCCGGCGGACCAAAGGTGATGAAGACCATCCCCATGTCGGTTTTCCACCCTTCGAGATAGTGGCTGAACGAGCGGTTGGCGAAATCGACCCGGCGAAAATACTCGGCCATCAACTCGTTCTCCGGCGTGTCGGGCGTCGGGTCGCGACGTTTCCAGAACGCATCGAACGCCGCCCG
>JBBSVG010000615.1:0-2443 GCA_038233775.1 Bacteroidota bacterium
TCCACCCGTCCCCTCGGACTGCTTGCCGTGACGCTCGCCGTCGGTGCAGCCGGAACCGCCAGCGCTCAGGGCACGATAGACGCCATTCGCTACGGCTCGGCCGGTTCGACCGTCGGCGCCCGCTCGGTCGGCATGGGCGGCGCCTTCTCAGCCGTCGCCGATGATTACAGCGCGACGCTGTCGAATCCGGCCGGGCTTGCCCAGATCAAGCGGTTCGAGTTCACCGGCGGGCTGGGCTACAACTCGCTCAACAACCAAGCGCGTTACCTGCGGAGCGATTCGACGCAGGACGTGACGGCGACCAACGCGAACGCCTTCGGTCTCGTCATCCCGTTCCCGACTTATCGTGGCTCGTTGGTCGCCGCCGCCGGGTACAACCGGGTCGCCAACTTCGACCGGCAGGTGCTGTTCGACGCCTACAACTCGAGCAGTTCCATCGTCCCGTCGCTGTTGAGCGATTCGTACTACCTCGACCTCGCCCGGCAGACGTTTCTGGCCGACTCGACCTTCAACGGTCCGGGTGGCGCGTTCAGCGGCTACCGGTCGGCGGCCGATCATGGACAGGTGCAGCAGAACCTCGACCTGACCGAAGGCGGCGGACTGAACCGCTGGAGCCTCGCAGGGGCGGCTGAGGCGGCGCCGGGCCTGTTCTTGGGCGCGACGCTGAACCTCGTCTCCGGCTCGTTCACCCAGCGCAGCGTCTATAAGGAAGACGACGTCAACAACGTCTATCGCGAGGGTTCGGATCAGATCCTGAACGACGATTTCGCCGCCCTGACGCTGGCCGAAACGATCAAGGACGACGTGAGCGGGTTCGACATGAAGCTCGGGTTGCTCTACCAGTTGCCCCGGTTCGGTCGGCTCGGGCTGACGTTGCAGACGCCGCAGTGGCTGACGGTCGACGAGACGGTCAACACAACGCTCGACGCCTACTATGACAACGACGTGACGCACCCGCTCCGCTCGGATGAGGCCGTCCTCAATGTGTCGTACAACCTGCGGACGCCGTGGGTGCTCGGCGGCGGGGTCAGCTTCACGCCGACGACGTTTCTGACTGTTGCTGTCGATGCCGACGCACGGGACAACTCGCAGTTGTCGTACAAGGACAGCGACACGTTCACGCTTGACGCGTCCGAAAGGCGCAACAGCAAGATCAAGAAGGAACTCCGCTCGACGGTCAACTACCGCGTCGGTGCGGAAGCGACGGTGCCGAACACAAGCGTTCGGCTGCGGGCTGGGTACGGCGTCCAGCCGTCGCCCTACAAGACGGCGCCGTACAGCACCGGCGATTACAGCCGCAAGACGTTCTCGCTCGGTGCCGGGCTGCTGCTCGCCGAGACGCTGTCGGTCGATCTGGCCTACAGCCGCTTGTCGTACACGGAAGCGCTGCGGGACTACCCGTATGGTGAAACCGCGACGGCAGCCGCCGCGCCGGACATCGTCCAGGGCATCAAGCGGAATGGGGTGCTGCTGACCGTCTCGTACCGCTTCGGACTCTGACACGCCTCGCCGGTGAGCGCGGCGGCACCGGTTCCCGACGGTTCGGGGCGGTGCCGCCGCGCTTTCGCGTCCGGCCGAACCGTCGTCGGCGTTGGCAAAACCGGTCGCCGGGCCGTATCTTGACCGTCCATTCTCGGTCCTCCCGCCTCACTTTCGCGTATGCCGCCGCCGCTCAAAGCCATCATCGGACTCCTGAGCGTGGCGCTGGTGCTGCTCGGCCTGACCGTCGGACTCGCCTCGTGGCGGCTGACCCGCTCGTTTCCCCACGTCGCCGCGACGCATCGGCTGCCAGCGCTGCACGGGCCGGTCGAGATCGGCTGGGACCGTCGCGGCGTGCCGCACATCGCGGCCGGTTCGCTGACCGATGCGTTCGTCGCTGCCGGCTATTGCGCCGCGCAGGATCGGTTCTGGCAGATGGAACTGTCGCGCAGGATCGCCGCCGGTCGACTGGCCGAGGTGCTCGGTGAACGGGCCGTCGAGAGCGACCGCTTGTTCCGCACGCTCGGGCTCGGCATCGTCGCCCGGCAGGCCGAGCAAGCGCTCGACGACACAACCCGCGCCGTGCTAACGGCCTACGCAGCCGGGGTGAACGGCTTTCTGGCGACGCATCAGGACCGCTTGCCGGTCGAGTTCGACCTGCTCGGCTACACGCCCGAGCCGTGGCAACCGATTCACTCGCTGCTCGCGCTCGAGCTGGACGGCTGGGCGACCGGCTCGCTTTGGGCCACCGACGCAACCCTCGGCGCCGCCGCCGTCCGGCTTGGCCCGTCCGTCACCGACGATCTGGCGCCCGGCGATCCAGTCCCCGGCGCGACGATCCCAACGGGCACCGACGAGGCGACGCTGACGGCGCTGGTCGGGTTGACCGACCGCGTCCGCGAACTCTTAGGCGCAGCTTCTGGCGGCGGGAATGCGTGGGTGCTCGGTCCGAGCCGCACGGCCA
>JBBSVG010000616.1:0-2437 GCA_038233775.1 Bacteroidota bacterium
CGCTCGACGAAGAACCCCTGGTGGTCGCGCTCCGACGCGGTGCTCCAGGTCAACGTGACCGCGCTAGCTTGGCTCTTCGCCGACCATGACGTCAGCTCAACGGCCAGCCCGACATCGGGCACGGCGGCGAGTTGGACGTTGTCGATGGCGAGCGCCTGGGCGAAGGTCGTCGTCGCGGTGTTCGTGACCGAGTAGTTGAAGGCGAGATAAACCGTCCCGCCGTTGGCGACGGGCGCACCGAAGGTCAGCGTCCCAGTCACCGGGACCGTGGTACCGGGGGCCGGGTTGAACCCGTTGTTGTTGGCGTCGGCCGCGAACGAGGTCAGAAATGTCGCCCCGGCCGAGGTGTACGACGCGGCGGCATCGGTGGTCGAGCTATAGAGTTGGACGCTGTAGCCGGCCGCGTTGGTCCCGTTGCGGTACTTCTCGACATCGTACGAGACGACGAGGCTCGTCAGCGGCGCGCCGGTGTTGTTCGTGATCTGCGCGTACAGGTTGCCGCTCTTGGTTGCCGTGCTCGACGAGAGAAAGCCGACCGAGCGGTCGCTGCCGGTCGTGGTCGCACCCGAGCCGAAGTTGTAGATCCCGTTGGCCGCGTTGGTCGCCAGCGACGCACCGCCGAGCCGCTCCGTTGCGGTGACGGCAGCCGCGAACGTGCCGACCGATTGCGCCGTCGTGGACTTATCGGCCTTGAATCCGGTCGGCAGCGCTGCCGTTGCGGTCGTCCCGATCCCGTCAAAGCTCTGCGTATAGGTCGCGCCGGTGAACGAGATCTGCGCCTGGGCCGAACCGGCGGCGAGCGCGACGAGGGCAAGCGGCGCGGCGCTCAGGCCAAGCCGGCGGAACAGAGGTGTCATCAGGTGCATGGGACGTCTCCTTGTTGGAATGGATGAAAGCCGACGGGTGCTGCGGTTAAAATACACCAAAATCCTCGGTTATGGGCCGACCTTGCCGACCCAGCGGGCGGTGCCGAGCAGCGCGTCAAGGCGGTCTTCGAGGGCGAGCAGTCGGTCCTCGCCGGGAAAGCCGGTGCAGCCCCGGTCGTGGTCGATCCGCTTGCGCTGTCCGGCCATCTGGACCGTGACATACACGGCCGGGTTGTCGGTGACTTGGCTGCGGCATTTCAGCTCGGCGGGGAACTCGAAGAAGCGCGCGTCGGTGACGGCGGCGCGGATCGCATCGACGGTTTCCGGCGAAAGTTGCTCGCGCACAAACCCCTCGGTGGCGACGTGGCTCAACCCTTCGTACACGAGCGCACCGTCGGTGGTCAGCGTGACGCGGTAGGCGGGGCAGTAGCCGTAACATGGCGTCCGCTCGAAGACGAGCAGCGTGTCGGCAGTTGCGGCCGTGTTCTCCATCGGCGTCGTCTCGGTTCGGGGCTGTGAGGCGCAGCCGAGGGCGAACAGGATCAGCAGCAGCGCGAGTCGGTTCATGCGGGCTGCCCGGATTCGGCGTAGCTCGACAGGAAGCGGACGGCCAGAATCACCAGACCCATCGCGAAGAAGAACCAGCGCGCCGCGCCCGTCCAGCCAGCGACGAACGGCAGGACGATCAGCACGACGCCGACGGCCAGCTCGACCATCCCGTGCAATTTCGGCGGGATCGGTCCAGCGACGCCGGGGAAGCGGGTCAGCACCGTCATCAGCAGGTGAACGGCCGCCAGCGCGTAGGAAATCCACGCAGGCCAGCCGACGAGGCCGAACACGGTCGGCGCGAGGGCGAACACGGCGACCGTCACGAAGTCGAGGGCGCGGTGAACGCCGGGGGAGAGCAGGGCCATCGGGGAGACTCCGGGCAAGTGGGAAGCAAGTCAGTCCCCAGTGCAACCCGCCCGGCCGGCCATAGGTTCAGCCGGTTCAGCTCAACCGGGTGCGGTAGCCGACGCCCTTGATCGTCTCGATCAGCCCAGCGTGGCGCCCGAGCTTCTCGCGAATCTTGCGGATGTGGACATCGACCGTCCGGTCGATCACGACGACATCGGAACCCCAGATCAGGTTCAGCATCTGCTCACGGTTGTACACCCGGCCGCGATTGACCATCAGCAGCGACAGCACCTCGAACTCTTTCCGGGCGAACGGCACTTCCACGCCATCGATGGTCACGCGGTAGGCGCCGCGATCCACGGTCACGCCGTCGGCGCGGAGCACCTCGGGTCGGCCGTCGGCGGCGATGCCGGGTCGGGTCGCGCCGGGGATCGGGCTGTCGTCGGCCACCGCGCTCGCCCGACGAATAACCGCGCGGACTCGGGCGACGAGCGTTCGGGTCGAAACCGGTTTGCGCAGGAAATCGTCGGCGCCGAGTTCAAGCCCGACGACCTCATCAATCTCGGAATCTTTCGCCGTCAGAAAAATGATCGGGACTTCGTGCGTCGCCATTTGAGAGCGCAACTGGCGACACGTCTCGAAGCCGTCCATGATCGGCATCATCACGTCGAGCA
>JBBSVG010000617.1:0-2418 GCA_038233775.1 Bacteroidota bacterium
ATCGACCGGTCCGGCGGACAGCGGCGACTCGGTCGCGCCGTCGTGCAGCCCGACCGAGGCTTGCACCTCCCACGGCTCGGCCCTCGTCGGTGGCAGCCAGAGCACGAGCGCGTCGAGGTCGGGGAAGCGCCGGGCAAACAGCTCGAGCGCCGCCTGCCGGACTTCTTCGGGATTGTCCACCACGCCGACCAGCCGTTCGGTCAACTCGACCAACCGCTCAAGGTCGAAGGCGTGGACACCGGCGTCGATCTCGTCGGGCGCGGTGTGACGGGCGCGGCTCGGGTTGGCGGCAGGCGGCGGCATGGCGCGGTGCGGGCTGGGGGCGGGAAGGGATGAGACGTGGGAAGATATCATCGAACCAACGAGGCCGGGTCCGTCGTGCCCGTCACTCGTCCGGCCCGAACGTCCATCCGGGCACGCGTGTTGACCTGACACCGACCGAAATGGGATGTGGGATGTCACAGGGCCGAGGGGTACGCTGGCGATGTTGCGACGATTACGGAGTCAGCTCACGGAGCTGTTGACGGCGTTCGGCGGGGTCAGTGAGGCCCGACTCGCGGTGTTCGACGGCGCCGGGGTGCTTCTGGTCGCCTCGTCCGGCTCGGTCGTGCCCGAGGGCGGCCTCGCGGCGTTGAGCGCGACTGGCGCCCCGAGCAAGACGATTTTGGTGGCCGGCGAGGTGCAGGGCACCATCGTGCTGCTCGATGGTCAGCCGGCGGCGCTCGATTTCTTCACCAAGATGATGACCGAGCTGACCAAGCAGCGGTTTCAGTTGGCCGATATGTCGATGGCGGTGCTGGAGAACTTCAAGGAAATCAACGTTCTCCACGCCTACTCGACGAACATTCTGACGATTCTCGATCAGGGCGAGGTGCTCCGCCGGACGCTGGCCGAGGCGCTGAAACTGGCCGGGGCCGCCACCGGGGTGATTTTTCTGCGCGACCCGTCTGGCGAGGTCATCTCGGCTACTGACATCCCGGCCGACGCCGCCGAAGCCGACTGGCTGGCGGCAGGGATCGAGGCGCTGGCCCGTCAAACGGTCGCGTCGGGTCGGGAGAAGATCCTCAACAAGGTCGGCCCCGGCGCCGTCGAGCTGACCGGCAAGAGCGACGAGTGGAACCACTCGTTCCTCTCGGTCCCGATCATGGCCGGCGAGGACACCGTCGGCGCTATTGTGCTGGCCGACAAAACGAAGGGCGATTTTTCATCCATCGACCTGCGCTTCCTGCTGACGCTGGCGAACCCGGCCGGGAAAGCGGTCGAGAACGCACAACTCTACGGCGCGCTCGAATCGGCGTTTCTGAACACCTGTCGCTCGCTGGCGGAAGCGATTGAGAAGCGCGACCCGTACACCGGCGGCCACGCCAAGCGGGTGATGGAGTACTCGATGGCGCTCGCGCGGCAGATCGGGTTGCCGGACGAGGACCTGAAGCGGCTCCAGTTGGCGGCGATCCTGCACGACGTCGGCAAGATCGGCGTCGATGATTCCGTGCTCCGCAAGCCGGGTCGGTTGACCGACGACGAGTTCGATCAAATGAAGCGCCACCCGGTCATCGGCGGCGAGATTCTGGCGCCGATCCCGCAGCTCAAGCCGATGCTGCCCGGCGTGCTCTACCACCACGAGCGCTACGACGGGCTGGGCTACCCGTTCAATATGTCGGGCGAAGGCATCCCGTTCATGGCCCGGCTGATCGCGCTGGCCGACACCTACGACGCGATGACGAGCACTCGGCCATACCGTCGCGGGCTCGATCACTCGATTGCCTCCGACGAGATCCGCAAGAACCTCGGCACCCAGTTCGACCCCGAACTCGGCCTTGTCTTCGCCAACGAACTGACCGGCGAGCAACTGCGCGACCGCTGGCAGGACGAGGCGCCGCCGATCCCAGCCGATCTGGCCGTGCCGGAAGGGTTGCTCCGCCCCGCCTCAATCCCGCGCGCCCCGTCCCCAAGCGCCTGAACCGGTCAGCGCGTTGGCAATGGCGTGCCGAGCCAGGCGGCGAACGCTTTACGCTGCGCGGCGGTCGGCTTCGGCAGCGGCCGGACGGTCCAGAGGAGATTGCCGTCGCCTGCAAGCGTGACGGCGACCGTGCGCGGCTGGTTCCAGCGGCGAATCTGTAGCTGCACGGTCTGTCCCGGTTGGTAGCCGCGCAGCAGCGCCGTCAGGCTATCGCCGCGCACGGCATGGCCGTCGAGCGCCATCAGCCCGTCGTTGATGTCAAGCCCGGCGCGGGCGGCGGGACCGTCGGGCAGCACCTGTCGAATGGCCGGTTCAGAACCATTGCCGGTCAGCACAACGCCGAGCGTGGCGGCGGCGCGGGACGTGTCGGCGGTCTTCACCGCTTCGAGCCCGACGGTCCGTAGATAGCGGTTCACCGGCAACTCGGTCGTCGAGTGGACGACAGAATCGATCAGCCC
>JBBSVG010000618.1:0-2415 GCA_038233775.1 Bacteroidota bacterium
TGACCGTCACCCGCAGCGCGTTCGGGCGGCAGCAGACCTGACAATCCTCGATGTAGCGCTGCACCCGACCGGCTGACGGATCGACGATGGTTTCGTTCGGCTCGCCGCAGAAGGCGCAGTCGAAACTTGCCTCGATGGTGTCCATTAGTGCGGGATGCCGACGGTTGGGTAACCCGCGTCGGTCAGCGCGTCGAGTCCGCCGCGCAGGACGTGAACATCGGTGTAGCCCGCCGCGACGAGCGCTTCGTAGGCGTGGACGGCCGATTCGTCGTCGCCGCAGGTGCAGTAGAGCACAAGCGGCTTCTTCGGGACCGCGCCGCTGGTGACCAGCGATTCGTCGAGCCGCAGTGCGCCCTCGGCGTGACCGCTGGCGTAGGCCGTCTCGCCGCGCGTGTCGTAGATCAGCGGCCGCCAACCGGCCAGCAGCTTCGTCCGCAGCGCCTCGACCGTCAACCGCTCGACCTCGGGCATGAAGTGCGACGGCATCCGCTCGAGCGGCCGACCAGCGGCGACCCACGGCGCGATCCCGCCTTTCAGCACGACGAGCTGGCTCGGTCCGCCGCCGAAGGTTGCGCCAGCGCGAACTTGGTTGACCAGCGTCAGCGCCCCGGCGCCCGACGGGTCCGAATCGATCAGCACGACGGCGCCCGTCAGCCCGGAGATCGTCGGGACGGCTTGCGAGGCGACGAGCGAGCGGGCGTTCGGCAGGTGGCCGTGGCGGAAGGTCGTCGCGCGGCGCAGGTCGATCACAGTCGCCGGGGTCGGCCCTTTGACCAGTTTGTCGTACTCGGTCAGCCCGATCCACGGCACACCGGCGGCCGGGGCGACTGGCGTCGTCCGCCAACGGGCGGGCAGGACCATCGAGCCGGGGACGGAGTTAGCGGCGGTCCGGCTCGGGTGTGCGGCCCGATGGGCGCGGCCGGTGGCGGCGGTTCGGGTCTGAGCCACGGCGCCGGTCGAGCCGACCGCCAGGGTCAGACCGACGAGCAGGCCGGGGAGAAAACATCCACGCATCGCAAGTCTCGCTATCGGTGAGAAGAGCACAGGGAAAACGCACGACGCGGCGGAATTCAGAACCGATGGAGTAACCCGAGCGGACGCCGCTGCCGTGCCACGCGGCCCAACTGTCGCAGGAACCGCGCCCAACCAGCCGGCGGCGCCGTCAGTGCGACCGTCAAAACGCTGATGGCGACGGTGATCGCCGCCGCCGCCCAGTAGCCTCGGCCCAACTGAATCGCCAGCGACCAGACCGCGTTCAGCCCGAGCAGCACGACCGGCAAGCAGTCGATGGCCGCTCCCGCCGGTCGTGCCGCGACGCGGACCCACGGCAGACAAACCGCATAAAGCACCAGCGCCGTCGCGAACCAGCCGACGAAGTTCATCGTCGGGACGCCATAATACGGCCCCGGTTCGAGCCACGTCCAGTACCCGCGAGCGAGCGCAGCGGCCGGTTCGAGTCCGAGGTCGATGCCCGTCGCCAGCGCTGCGCCGACGAGCGCTGTCAGGATCGGCCGCGTCCGCCCGGTCAGCCGCAGCACGATGGATTCGGCGGTCAGATAGCCGCCGAGCACGAGCGTTGTCCACGCAAACGGGATCGCCAGCGGCACGGCGCCGAACAACCGGGGACCGAGTCGGTCGGTGTAAACATACGCGCCGTAAGGCCAACCGGTCGCGACGCCGATCCATTCGGCCGCGAACGAGAGCCCGAGCGCGAGGCCGAACGCGACGGCAGCCCGCGTCCAGCCGCGCCGCCTGACCAACAATAGCCCGGCGATCAGCCCTTCCGCGATCAGCACGACCGACCCGGCCCGTTCCCAGCTTGGCGGCATCCGGTCCAGCACGAGCAGCGGCAGACCGAAGCTGAGAAACAGCAGCGCCACGCCGAGCAGCGCCGCGACCGCCGTCGCATAGCCGCGACCAACAGGGAAACCGGGCTCGGTCGCGGGGCGGGCATCGTCGGGCATCGGACAAAGATAATCCGCTTGGCCGGAGCGGCGACCTTTTTGCCGCGTGCGTACCTTTCTGCCGCTGCCGCCCACGAATCCCCGGAGCCCCATGTCGCTTCCGCTCATCGCCGACCTGCGCCGCCGCGCCGCCCGGCTGAACCGCCGCATCGTCCTGCCCGAAGGCGACGAACCGCGCACCATCGCCGCCGTCGCGACGATTTTGGCCGAAGGCATCGCCCGGCCGACGCTGTTGGGCGATCCCGAAAAGATCCGCGCAACCGCCCGAACCCTCGGCGTCACGCTGCCCGCCTCGGTCGCGCTGATCGATCCGGCCCGAGCCGACCGAACCGGCGAGTTCGCCGCCGAGCTATTCAACCACCGGAAAGCGAAAGGGTTGACCCACGAAGCGGCGCGTGGGCTGATCGCGATGCCGCTCTACTACGGCGGGATGTTGCTCCGTCGCGGCGAA
>JBBSVG010000619.1:0-2406 GCA_038233775.1 Bacteroidota bacterium
CGGCGGCGAGAGCCAGCGGATCAACCTCGCAACCTCGTTGGGCTCGTCGCTGGTCGGCTCGCTGTACGTGCTCGACGAACCGTCCATCGGGCTGCACCCGCGAGACGGCGAGCGGTTGATCGGGATTCTCAAGCGGCTGCGCGATTTGGGCAACACGGTGCTCGTCGTCGAGCACGATCCCGACATGATGCGGGCGGCCGACCAGATTCTCGATCTCGGTCCGGCGGCCGGCGAGCGCGGCGGCGAACTGCTGTTTCAGGGGACGTATCTCGAAATCCTGGTCGATGAACACTCGCTGACCGGCCAATATTTGTCCGGCCGCAAGACGATTCCGCTGCCGAAAAAGCGGCGCAAGCCCGGCGAGGCGGCGCTGGTGGTCCACGGCGCGACCGAGCACAACCTGAAAGGGTTGGATGTCCGCTTCCCGCTCGGGTTGGTCTGCTGCGTGACCGGCGTGTCCGGTTCAGGCAAGAGCACGCTGGTTCACGACGTCCTCGCCGCCGGGTTGAAGAAGCTGATGGGGCAGGGCGAGGGCAAGGTCGGACGGCATACGTCGATTGAGGGCGCTGACCGGATCGACGCCGTCGAACTTGTCGATCAGTCGCCGATTGGGCGCACGCCGCGCTCGAACCCGGCAACGTATTTAAAGATTTACGACCAGATTCGCGACCTCTACGCCGCGACGACGGTCGCCAAGATTCGCGGCTACAAGCCCGGTTTCTTCTCGTTCAACGTGCCGGGCGGTCGCTGCGAGGCGTGTCAGGGCGATGGGACGGTCAAGATCGAGATGCAGTTTCTGGCCGATCTATTTTTGCCGTGCGAGTCGTGCAAAGGGACGCGCTATCGACAGGAAGTGCTCGACGTGGCGTACCACGACCGGAGCATCGTCCAAGTGCTCGCCATGACCGCCGACGAGGCGCTGACGTTCTTCGGCGACGTGCCGAAGCTGGCCGCGAAGCTGCAAGTCTTGGTCGATGTCGGGTTGGGGTACGTTCGGTTGGGCCAACCGGCCACGACGCTCTCCGGCGGCGAGGCGCAGCGGATGAAGCTCGCCGCGCACCTGTCGCAGCCGACCGAATCGGGTCAGCATGTGCTCTATATTTTCGACGAACCGACGACCGGGCTGCACATGGCCGACATCGCCCGGTTGCTCGATTGCTTCGACGCGCTCGTCAAGTCGGGGCATTCGGTGCTGCTGATCGAGCACAATCTCGACGTGATCAAACGCTCCGATTGGTTGATCGAACTCGGTCCCGACGGCGGCTCGGGCGGCGGCTACCTGATCGCCGAAGGGACGCCCGAGGCCATCGCCGCCCACCCCGACGCCGCCACCGGCCGCTTCCTCCGCGACGTGCTGCCCGGCTGACGCCTGTGCTACGGTCCATAAACCGCCCGGCGCCCTTGACATTTGGCGCCGGGCGGTTTAGTTTCATGGGTTCGCTCCCAACGAGCGGCAAAAGCGTCTGACAATAAAGCCGATATCGGAGGCTGTATGCGCCGTTTGCGAATGGGACTCTGGGCGGTGGCGTGGATGGTTGTCAGCCCGGCGCTTGGCTGGGCGCAGGCCACGCCCGATCCGGCTGACTCGACCCTGCGGCTCTGGCTTCGGGCCGATCTCGGCGTGACGACCGACAGCCTCGGCGGTGTTCAGTCGTGGGCCGATCAGAGCGGCGAGGGCCGCGACGCGATCCAGCCGACGGAATCGCGTCGCCCGACCGTCTCGGCGACCGGCGTTGGGGGCCGAGCGGCGCTGTCGTTCAACGGGCAATTCCTCACGGCGCCGCTGAACATCGATCCGGCCACGGTCCCGGACGTGACGATGCTGGTCGTCTTCAACTCCAAAACGGCGGCTACCACCCGGCGCGGGCTGCTGTCTCACGACGACGGCGGCTACGACCGGACCATCGGCTTGGACGACCGCTCGGGGACGAACTTCGGGTATTTCACCGGCTCGTATGCCAATTCGTTCTTCACGCTTGTGCCCGACACCTCCTACCTCGTCACGGCGATGTACACGCCGACGACGTTTTCCGGCTGGCTGAACGGCGAGCAGAAGGTTGATGCCGCACCGGTCGCCAACGGCAGCGGCCTGTCGGTGTTCCACATCGGCGGCAACGTCGCGTTCAGCGAATACTGGCTGGGCGACATCGTCGAGGTGATCGTCTATTACCGGGCGTTGACCTCTGACGAGCGGTCGGCGCTTGAGACGGGCCTCGGTCGGCGCTACGGCATCCCGGTCCAAAACCCGACGTTGGTCAAGGCGGACCACACGACGCGGCCGGGCGCGCTCGCGCTGCGGCAGAACAGTCCGAACCCGTTTAACCCGACGACAGCTATCAGCTATCAGCTGTCAGCTATCAGCAATCAGAAGAAGGGTATGAGGGTATGAGGTCTCATGTATGAGAA